>NZ_SFBZ01000270.1:0-36239 GCF_007095495.1 Microcystis sp. M_QC_C_20170808_M9Col
AGGTAGCAAAAGAATTGATATATCAAAGGTTTTACCTAATTTAAAACTTGCGGTTTTAGAGTCAGCTTTACAACAGGCACGCACCAGAGATCAAAGTCAGGTGGGACGTTGGTTAATCAGTCAATTTCAAGGTTAAATCTTACTGTTTTTTGGCAGCCGCTTTCTCCAATAAAGACTCGGCAAAAGCGATGGCATCTGCTGCCGAATTTCCTCCCGTTAATTGTGCCAATTCTTCCCTTCTCGTCTGACGATTATCAAGAGAAGTAACCCGGACAACCGTGCGAATTTTCGAGAGATTAGTGGGATTATCTTCGGCAATCATTTGTTTATAAACTCGAAAATGGTGATCAGCTAAAGCAGCCACTAAGGGTTGATGAGTAACGCACAAAACTTGATATTGTTGACCTAATTGATCTAATTTATCGGCAATTGCTTGGGCAACTTTTCCCGATACTCCCGCATCAATTTCATCAAAAATTAGGGTTGCTGCTGCCGATTGGGATTGGGAAAAACAGGACTTTAACGCTAGGAGAAAACGACTCATTTCTCCTCCAGAAGCGGTACTGGATAAAGGTTGGATTTTTTCCCCCGGATTGGGACTAAAATAAAATACCACTTGATCGACTCCCAGACTGCTAGGATTACCCGGGTTAATCCGACAGACAAAAATCACCTTTTCCATGGCTAAAGGTTTTAATTCCTGTACCAATTGTTTTTCTAGTTGACTAGCGGTTTCTTGTCGCAAAAAGGTCAACTGGGTGCTAGTTTCTCGATAGATGTTTTCCTGTTGCTGACAAATTTTTTCTAATTCTTCAATGGATTGTCCTTCTCCCGTCAACTCCGCTAATTCCTGCTGTAATTTCTGATAATAATCGAGCGCTTCGGCTAAACTTGGGCCATATTTGCGACAAATGCGCTTAAGTTGGACAATTCTCTCTTCTATCTCGTTCAATCTCTCGGGATCTGCCTCTAGACTATCCCCATAAACGTTGATTTCCTGTCCCGCTTCCACCACCTGATTTAATGCCGATCGCACCATCTCTAAAATTGGCTCTAAACTTGTATCATAAACCATCATATTTGTCAAGATATTTTCAGCTTTTCCTAACAAATCGGCGACGGCCGGTTGATCGCGATCGTTTTGGTAGAGGAGTTGATAGACTTGATAGCTGGAATTTTGCAAATCGACACCGTGGGAGAGTCGGTTTCTTTCCTGTTCCAACTGTTCCAACTCGTCAGCGTCAGTTAAATTAGCTGATTCTAGTTCTTTTAGTTGATATTCTAATAAATCTAATCTCTGTAGGCGATTTTGTTCCGATTGCAACCTATTATTTAAAATATTCTTGCTTTCTTGCCAGTTAACGTAGGCTATGGCTACCTTTTCCCGCTGCCGCAGCAGCGATTCACCCCCGTAGAGGTCTAATAATTCCCTCTGTCGATTAGCGTCCATTAACTGAACTGTTTGACCTTGGGCGGTGATTTCTACCAAAAAATCTCTTATTTGCGCCATTTGTTGGCGATTAGCGACGACTCCGTTAATCCGAGAACGAGAACGCAAGGAATTATTAGTAATCACTAATTCCCGGCTGATGGTCAGACTATTATCCTCTAATGGGTCAATTTCCTGACTTTCTAGCCAAGCAATTAATTCTGGAGTCAGAGAAAAAGTCGCTTCTAGGGTTGATTGTTGGCTTCCCTGACGGATGACGCGATGATTGACTTTACCCCCGAGAACAATATCGATCGCATCTAATATAATTGATTTTCCTGCCCCCGTCTCACCGGTCAGTACATTTAATCCGCTGCCGAAAGTTAATTCTAAGCGATCGATGAGGGTAAAATTTTGAATTTGTAGGCAGGATAACATATATCGGTAATCAGTAATCAGTTGCTAAGTAGGTAGGCGTTAAAAATTATCAGACACCCCCCTTAATAAGGGGGGATTAAGGGGGGATCCCCCCGCCTATCGGCACCCCCCTTATTAAGGGGGGCAGGGGGGATCGAACCTAAAATCCATTTTTAATTTAATTATAACCAGTTACTTATTCTCATTATCTTTCAACATTCCCTAATTTTCCCCGAAACGGTAGCCCTTCCCATAGACAGTATTAATTAGAGGTGTTTCTCCGGCCGCTTCGATTTTACGACGCAGCAAACGCATCAGGGCAGGAACCACATTACTATTAGGTTGCTCTCCTTCTGACCAGAGATGCTGATAAATTTGTTCATGGGTGAGAAGTTGACCAGGATGGGTCATAAATAAAGTCAACAATTGTATTTCTTTTGCTGATAAACTGATCGTGCGACCGTGACGATAGGCCACTTGATTTTCGCTATCGAGTTCTAAATCAGCAGATTTTAATTTACTGCTATTACTAGCTTCAAAATTGGGAGAACGACGCAATAAAGCGCGGACTCTCGCTAATAATTCTCGCAGTTGAAAGGGTTTGACTAAATAATCATCAGCACCGGCATCTAATCCCGCCACTCGATCATCTATGGTA
This sequence comes from Microcystis sp. M_QC_C_20170808_M9Col, assembly GCF_007095495.1. NCBI lineage: Bacteria > Bacillati > Cyanobacteriota > Cyanophyceae > Chroococcales > Microcystaceae > Microcystis > Microcystis sp. M_QC_C_20170808_M9Col. Next base: position 2,505 of record NZ_SFBZ01000270.1, read on the forward strand.
TCCTTAGCGGTTAGAAACAAAACGGGAGTGGTGTCCCCTTGATTGCGTAAATATTGACAGATTTGTAATCCGGATTGCTGGGGTAACATCCAATCGAGAATTAAGAGGTCATAATTATTCTCTTGTGCCAATTCTAAACCCGTCCGACCATTATCAGCAATATCAACGTCATAGCCTTCTTGAGCAAGAATTTGTTCTAAGGGTTCGGTTAATTCTTTTTCATCGTCAACGATAAGTATTTTCATAAAAGTAAAAAAGATGGTGTCGGGTGTTGGGGTGTTGGGGTTTTTTAGTTGAATCTCCCCATTTCCCCATATCCCCATTTCTCCTAATTATCGATCTTTGGGTAATAAATTGCGCCATTCGAGAGGGATATAACTTTCAATAAATCTAGCTAGGGTTTGGTAATGACGCTGATACAAAACTCCCATATAGATAATACCAAGTCCCAGGGCGGTTAGGGCAAAGGGAAAGAAAATTGAATCGGCAAAGAGACGATAGGAGAGATAGGAAAGATAGGCAAATACTCCGATACCTCCAAAAACCACAAATAATCTTCTTTTTAGCAGGACGGATAATAACATCAATCCCAAGTTAATTAGACAGTACAAAAATCGTTGCGCTTCATTATCATCAATGAGGAGAGATAGACTAAACCAAAACATAATTAATCCGAATAGGTATAGCCAAAAAGCAAAATCTCCCCGACTGCGACGCTGACGTACATCAATTAAATAGGCCGTTATTAAACAGGCAATTCCCAACCAAAAGGATACCCACAGTCGTCCTCTCCATGTATATTCGTCCTCTCCAAATAGTAAAGGGGTTAAGTCCATTGACATATACCACAGACTAAAAGCGATCGGTGCAGTTAAGAAAGGAAATTTAACAAATCGCAAAGTTATTAATCCTGCGATAATCGTGCCTAATTCCATTAAAAACCAACTGCCTTTAGTCCAGGTATAGAAATCTGGATAAATGGCCATATTTCCTGCTTGCCAGTATCCTGTCCAGCGTTGTAAACCATAGATTGCTAAGGGAGTCATTGCCACTGCCATGGTAAATAAAAGGCCGCCGGGGATTTTGAGATTTTGCTGAAAATAGAGATTTTTACCGGTGAAAATAAAACAAATTGCATAAAACAGGGCGATAAAAAATAGTCCCGCACCGCCGAAACTCTCCCAAGCTTTGTTCATAAACCACCCCAGGGCGGAGATGACAATTAACGCCCCAAAATAGTAGGCCACATTAGCAAAATTAAAGCGAGGGCGATTAACTTCATCTTCTTGGGGATAACGGGATAAAAAAGCCGTCCATAAATTTTCAGCTTGGCTGGCAGTAATTAGGTTTTGTTGTACTGCCCAATCAAAATCTTCTCTTTCTAGTCTCATAATATTCTCTAGTCCTTAAGCTAAGATGTATTTTAACCGCCTATCCTAAGGATAAGGGAATAGGGCATAGGCGCAGATGTTAAATCCTGTAGTAAAACTTAATATTTACCGCTAGAAACATCCGAAATCCGCAAAATAGAGTATAATTCAGTCTAGATTAACTATTATCGAAGCAATTATGATAACTAAATCAGAACTCTATGAACAAGATTTTCAATTATGGCTGATAACAACAATAGGTCAGTTAGAACAAGGAGATTTTCAGGCATTAGATGTATCTCATTTGGTTGAGGAGTTAAAAGAATTGGGTAAATCAGATAAAAATGCCTTGGAAGGAAATTTAATGATTTTGCTGGCTCATTTACTGAAATTAAAAGTACAATCCTCCGCCACTGAAAGCATGAAATCTAGCTGGTATAGCTCCATTGTCGAACACAGGGAACGAGTTATCGCCTTACTAGAAAACACCCCTTCTTTGAAATCTCATGTAGCAATCGCCATCGATAAAACCTATCCTAAAGGTCGCAAAATTGCCATCAAGGAAAGTAAATTGGCTGACTTTGGAATTGCGATTCCTCCAGAGGAAGCATATCCCTTAGACTGCCCTTTTTCCTTAGAACAGATTCTTGATGAAGATTTCTATGGCTGATAATTCATATTTAATCCATCGGCTAAGACACTTTCAAAATGCTTCTAAAAAGTCTTCAAATCTCAAAAACTGGGAAGCTATACAAGTCACATCTGTTTCCCGATACTAAGCGATTCGACTGACTTTAAATAGAGCTTGCAAGCTTTTTTGCCCAACCCTAGTTAATCAGCCTTCAAGAATAAGTAAAAATTATAAATTTAAGGTAAATAATTAAAATATTTAAATATTTGGGGCGATTAGTTAAATGTAACAAGTAAGTTACAACATTTTGATTTTCCCAGAATTTGCCAAAATTTGGCTGTAAATCGGGGTTGCCTACATTTAATAATATGGTATGATCGTGGTATGCTGTGGGCTTAGTTTAAGCATTAAACCTTAAATCAACGGAAAACCAAGACAATCAGGGGACTGTGTTGATACTCTTGCCCAAAAAAAGCCGCTAGTGATGAAATTTTTTTATGTTGCAATTTTTGAAGTTTTGTAAAGGCTATTGACTTAAAGCCAGAATTGTGCAGGTCGAGAATTTTAGTAGAAATGCTCAAACTCCTCTCCCTTCTCCCTAATCTCCTATACTTTTTAAACAGGATTTAGTATGAGATAACCGCCGTAAGAGGGGCTGAAAACTGGCGCAATGTGGACATCGATCGAAAGACTAAGCTAAACTGGTAATGACTATGTATTAGGGCGGAGGTCAACGGACGCAACTATGGACAATTTGGAGGTAAAACAAAAACCGATCCGGTGTTTAGAAGATGCGATCGAAAGGTGTCAAACTTTAGGAATGCGGGTTAGTCGTCAGCGTCGCTATATTTTAGAATTGCTGTGGCAAGCGCAGGAACACCTATCAGCGAGAGAAATTTATGATCGTCTCAATCTGCAAGGAAAGAACATCGGTCATACCTCAGTGTACCAAAACCTAGAGGCTCTATCGGGTCAAGGCATTATCGAATCTGTGGAACGCTGGGACGGCAGACTCTACGGCAACATCAGCGATTCCCACAGTCACGTCAATTGTCTGGACAGTCAAGAAATCATCGATGTGCATATCCAACTTCCCCCGGAATTAATTAAACAGATTGAGGCATCGACGGGGGTAAAAATTACCGATTATCGCATCGATTTCTATGGCTATAAACAAAACAAATGAGCCAGATAACTGTATAATTGACCCTGTGAATAGTATCCGTTGACAGGCGGCAACTCTTGTGATCGATCGCCCTCTCACCCTAATTATCATCGATAATGACCCGATTTTCCGCTTGGGTCTGGTGCAGGCCTTGTCGCAGATAGAAAATATTAGTATCGTCACCGAAGGGGATTTAGAAACAATTTTCGCTTTGACTCTAAATCCCTCCCCCGAAATTATTATTATCGATCCTCTCTTTGATTGGTCTTACTGTGAAATTCTCCACTCTCGCTATCCCGAAAGTAAAATTGTTTTATTAACCTTTCCTCTCGATTCCCGACAGCAACTAATCGCCAGAGAATTAGGCATCGCTGGTTATATTCCCAAAGGCACAAACCTAGAGCAATTTATCACTATTTTAGGGCAAATTTCCCGGGATGAAACCCACGATGTTGCCCCTTCTGCTCTCACCATTGCTACTCGTTCAAGTTTAGCCCCTAGCCATTGGTTAATCACTGCCGGCAAAACGGGATTAAATCGCATCGAAAGTGAATTACATTTAATTGATCTCCATCTCAATCAACAGTCTTTATCCGGCTTTGATCGCTTTTATTGGCAGGGGAGAAAACGAGAACTTTTAGCAGCCCTATTGCTAGTGAGAAAACTAATTCCCCTGGAAGGTAGCTCTTACAATTCAGCTTCAGCGACACCTCCGATAATAATTAACAATATCGATCGGGAATTACCAATTTTAAGCCGCGAGCGTCCCCTCTGTGTTTCGGCGGTTTTTGAGTCCACTTTAGCGGTCATTCGATCGCCTTTAATTAATAGAACAAAGATTAGTTTTGAAATTGATGTTTTACAGGATAATCGGCAACGGGAATTATTGTATTTAGTTCTCGATGAAATTCGCAAAAATGTCGATGAAATGAGATATTTACAGATTAGCAGCGGGGAATTAACCAGTCGCTTAAATCTGATTATTTACGATATCTGGGAGAAAGTTACCCGTAAATTTTTAGAAATTAATGCCTCGGTTTCTGACGAAATTAGTAAAAGCAGACTTAACGAAATTATTCTGGAAGAAAGAGAGGCAATTCAAACAGAAATCCTCAATAAAATTCCTTTTACTCTTGACTTATTTTCCTATTTATTGTACGAAAATAGTCTAACTATTGACGGAGTAGGATACCGAGCTAATGCTCCTGAAACCATCGCCAGAGCCGAAATTCTCCTGCAAAATCTCATTCATAATATTGCCAATGCAGTGACGGTAATTATTCTCAATAACTTCTCGGAATCCGAAAGAGTCAAACAAAAACTTTACCGTTCAGAATTTCTCATCGCCAGAAAATTAGCTAAAATCCGCAATGAATTATCTTGGAAATACCGACGGCAACAATATTGGCAAGACCCCAAAGATATCTTTGAAAGTCAATATCAATTATTTCACTATAGCGAGGGAGAAATCCAATCTCTAGCCATTTATTCCCCTCGACAGGAAGAATTAAATAGTTTAACAGGCATACCCTGGTTAGTTTCGATCGCCTTAGAATTAAGAGACTCTTTATCTCCTCGTTTACGCGCTTTTTTTCGGGTGGTGGGTAAGGGAGTAGTCTATATCCTTATCCAAGTTATCGGTCGCGGTATTGGTTTAGTAGTTCGCGGGGTTTTACAGGGAGTTGGTAACACTTGGCAGGAAGTCAAAGGTAAGAAGGGATCATGAATTATAAATTATGACTGATAACTGATAACTGATAACTGATAACTGATAACTGATAACTGATAACTGATAACTGATAACTGATAACTGATAACTGATAACTGAAGTGACACTAACTTTTACAATTCCTTGTCAAAACTGTATTTATCGCGAATTTGTCCGACAAAAAACTGTCCTTTCGATGGTGCGGACTGAAAATCTTTATATACTGCCAAAGGTAGATCATGGTAAAGATAGATACCACCGTGATTAAATTCCACTTTCAGAATTTTTTTGTCCTGATCGTAGTCAAAAGATTTAATCGCTGTACTTTGACTTTTTAATAAGGGGAAAGCAATCACATCGCGAATACTGGCAGAATCGGTTAATAACATGATCAGGCGATCGATGCCAATTCCTAAGCCTCCCGTGGGGGGCATTCCGTATTCTAAAGCGGTTAAAAAGTCCTCATCAACTCCCTGCGCTTCCAAATCTCCAGCCGCTTTTTTGAGTGCCTGTGCTTCTAATCTTTGCCGTTGATCGATGGGATCGGTTAACTCAGAAAAACTATTAGCTAATTCCCGTCCAACCACATATAATTCAAATCTTTCTACGAGGTCAGTTTTTGAGCGATGAGGTTTAGCTAAAGGCGAAATTTCCACGGGAAAATCTAGCACAAAAGTGGGCTGTATTAGGGTTTCTTCGACTTTTTGCTCAAAAGCTTCATTTAAGAGCTTACCGATGGTTTTACAGTCCTCTGGAACGCCAATGCCGGCATTTTCTGCGGCAATACGAGCCGACTCGAAATCCTCAAAACTATTCAAGTCAACCCCAGTTATTTCTTGGACTAATTCGTGCATAGTCACTCGTCGCCAAGGGGGAGTTAGGTCAATTTCCCTGTCTTGATAGGTGATTTTCAGCGTACCTAAAACATCTTGTGCAGCGTTAACGATAATGTTTTCGGTTAACTCCATCATGTCATAATAATCGGCGTAGGCCTGATAGATTTCGATGGAAGTAAACTCGGGGTTGTGTTTAGTAGAAACCCCTTCATTGCGAAAAATTCTGCCTAACTCGAAGACTTTTTCAAAACCCCCGACTATCAATCTTTTTAGATGTAACTCGGTGGCAATGCGGAGATATAACTCCATCTCCAGCGTATTATGATAGGTGATAAACGGTCTAGCATCGGCTCCTCCCGCTTCACTTTGTAGCACGGGAGTTTCAATTTCAATAAAACCTTCTTGGTCTAAATATCTGCGAATGGCAGCGGTAATTTGGGCGCGACGGCGAAAAGTTTGTCGCACTTCCGGATTAACAATTAAATCTACATATCTTTGTCGATAACGTTTTTCTACATCGGTTAAACCGTGCCATTTATCCGGGAGAGGTAAGAGGGATTTGGTGAGAATTTCGTACTCGTTTACATAGATAGATAATTCCCCGCGTTCTGTGCGTTTAATTGTGCCTTTTGCTCCTAAAATATCGCCGGTATCGGTCAGTTTAATCACCGTGTTAAAGGCATTCGGCACGGCGGCCATGGTTTCACTAATGCGTTTTTTATCGAGGTATAATTGAATCGTTCCCGTTTCATCTTGCAGGTTAAAAAAGGCTAGTTTACCCATAATTCTTCGGGCAATAATCCGACCAGCAATTGCTACTTCTGTGCTAATTTCTTCCCCCGGTGCTAAGTCAGCGTACTGCTCTTGTAATTGTTGAGCATGAGCAGTAGATTTCCAATGGTAAGCGTAGGGATTTAAGCCAGCTTTTTGCAATCCTGCCACTTTTTCTAAACGAGCGGCCCGGATTTCTTCGAGGGTAGAGGAGGGTTGATTTTCAGGATTTTGTGCTTGAGATGCCATCGTTTTCTAAGAGGAACAATTCTGGGGGATTTATAGGTGTTGGGTTTTGGGGTTTTAGGGTGTTGGGATGTTGGGATGTTGGAATGTTGGGGTGTTGGGGCGTTGGGGTTTTAGGGTTTTAGTCGAAATTCCCCCACTTCCCCACTTCCCCACTTCCCCACTTCCCCACTTCCCCTAATAACAGTAATTATCGTCCCATTTCTCGCTTTAATTTTTTCAATTCTTCTTCCATTTCCCATTCTTTAAATTTTAGATCGAGATTATCGTAGTTCGAGCGCTGATAGTCCGATTCTTGGGGTTGATCCCAAAAAGTGGTTTCCCAGTCACGGGATTGATTTTTAGGGGCTTTTTCGGCTTTAATTTGCACTTCTTGACGACGTTGTTGGACCTGTTGCAGTAACTCTTGGGATTGACTCAGACGTTTTTTCACCCCTTCCATCCGTCCCCAAAGTTGATTACCCTGACGAAATAGGGCCGCCTCGCGTTCATTAGCAGCCTTCAGCAAGTCCTGCCGTCCAGCGGCCTTAGCCTTATCAATTCTAGCGTGCCAAGTTTGGATATCTTGGGCAGTGGCCAAAATTTGCTGTTCGAGACGTTGACGCTCATTTTCTAGGGCGCTAATCAGTTTAGCAGTATCGCGCTCCTGTTCGCGCAGTTGTTCCACCAGCGCCTGTAATTCTAATTGGGGATGACTTCTGAGAAATTCTTCCAGTTGGGTTTCAAGAAAGCGACTGACATCATCAAATAGATTGCCCATCTGTGCAATATCCTAAATTTTCAATTAAAGTCTAGGAGCGATCGATTTTAATCCCCCTCTTTTTAGCATAGGCTAGATCAACCCTAGATTTAAATAGGGTCTGCTGAAAAAGTTTTTCGGTGGTGGCAGGGTGTGGGGTGTGGGGTGTGGGGTGTGGGGTTTTACCGGTTTTGAAGTGGCCAATTACCTAATTTTCAGGGAAAAAGTACCTGAATTTTCCCCCTGATCACTCCCATGCCTGGTACTTTTTGATTGACAAAAAGTCTAAAAGGTTTACCCAACAAGGTTTTTAGATTTATTCAGCAAACCCTAAATATATTTGGGAAAAGTAGTACAAAAATGTTATTCGGCTGCCGGTTAGGGACGGGGAAACCAGTATAATAAAACTAAGTAGCTGGTTATAATTAAATTAAAAATGGATTTTAGGTTCGATTCCCCCTGCCCCCCTTGATAAGGGGGGTGCCGATCCCCCCTGCCCCCCTTGATAAGGGGGGTGCCGATCCCCCCTTAGTCCCCCCTTAATAAGGGGGGCATCTGATAATTTTTAACTCCTACCTACTTAGAGTAATATTTCCTGAAAACCTCTTAATTGTTTGACTTAAGTGACAACTTCACCAGCTTGGACAGAACGCATCGGTTATCAACGGGATTGGGTGTGGCGCGGTTGGCAAATTCGTTATAGTTTTATGCCGGCAAAAAACCCCCAAGATGCCGATAAACCCCCTTTAATTTTACTGCATGGATTTGGAGCGGCGATCGAACATTGGCGACATAATATTCCTATTCTCAGCCAAAATCATCGAGTTTATGCGGTAGATTTATTAGGTTTCGGTGGTTCGCGCAAAGTACAGGTTCCCTATAGCGTTAATCTCTGGGTGGAACAAATACACGATTTCTGGCAAACTTTTATCAATAGACCAGTGGTATTAGTGGGAAATTCGATCGGTTCTTTAGTTAGTATGGCCCTAGGGGGTAAATACCCAGAAATGGTAGCCGGATTAGTTATGCTCAGTTTACCCGATGTCAGCCGTCGGCGGGAAATGATCGCCGATTGGTTATTAAATATCGTCACTCCCATCGAAAACTTTTTCACTTCTCCTTGGCTATTAAAACCGATTTTTTACTATCTGCGTCGTCCGCAAGTCTTGAAAAAATGGACAGGAATCGCCTACGAAGACAAGAAAGCAGTTAGCGACGAATTAGTACAAATTATCGCCGCCCCAACCCTAGATGAGGGGGCAGCCGAGGCCTTTATTTCCCTGGCACAAGCTGTCAATCATCCCGAATATTGTCCACCGGCAAAGTTAATTTTACCACGCTTACAAATCCCGATTTTATTATGTTGGGGCAAGCAAGATCGGATGGTTCCCGTCCAGTTAGCCCAGGGTTTTGTCTCCCTTAATCCTAGGATTAAATATGTAGAATTTGACCGGGCCGGTCATTGTTTACAGGATGAATGTCCTGACCGTTTTAACCCAATTTTATTAGAGTGGCTAGAATCTGTTCCTGTTCTTTGAGAGAATAGGGAGAGTGATTGTTGGTGATAGTCCTATGCAAACCTTGGAATCGACGCTCAACCCTCCCGCAACTGCCTCCGAATTCGACACCACGATTCACCGGCGCAAAACCCGTCCCGTCCAGGTAGGTAGCGTTACCATCGGTGGTGGTCATCCCGTGGTCGTGCAGTCGATGATTAACGAGGATACCCTTGATATAGATGGTTCCGTGGCCGGTATCCGTCGCCTCCATGAAATCGGCTGTGAAATTGTCCGCGTCACCGTGCCGAGTCTGGTTCACGCCACCGCTTTAGCTAAAATTAGGGAAAAACTGCTCGCCACCTATCAACCTGTGCCGTTAGTAGCCGATGTACATCACAACGGCATGAAAATCGCCCTAGAAGTGGCCAAGCACGTCGATAAAGTGCGGATTAACCCCGGTTTGTACGTTTTCGAGAAACCGAAAGCCGACCGCAGCGAGTATAGTCAAGCAGAATTTGATGAAATTGGCGAAAAAATAGCCGAAACTCTGAAACCTTTAGTAGTTTCCCTGCGAGATCAAGATAAAGCGATGCGAATCGGCGTTAACCACGGTTCTCTGGCCGAAAGAATGCTCTTTACCTACGGCGACACCCCCGAAGGAATGGTACAGTCGGCTTTAGAATTTATCCGCATCTGCGAATCCCTCGATTTTCGCAATCTGGTCATTTCCCTGAAAGCTTCCCGCGTGCCAGTTATGGTAGCCGCCTATCGTCTCATGGTTAAGCGCATGGACGAGTTAGGTATGGATTATCCCCTGCATTTGGGGGTTACTGAGGCAGGAGATGGGGAATACGGACGAATTAAATCCACTGCCGGGATTGCCACTCTCTTAGCGGACGGTATTGGTGATACGATTCGCGTTTCTCTGACGGAAGCTCCCGAAAAGGAAATTCCCGTCTGTTACAGCATTCTCCAGGCCCTGGGACTGCGGAAAACTATGGTCGAATACGTTGCCTGTCCTTCCTGTGGTCGCACTCTTTTTAATTTAGAAGATGTCCTGCAGCAAGTGCGGGGAGCTACTCAACACCTCACCGGACTCGATATCGCCGTTATGGGTTGTATTGTCAACGGACCGGGAGAAATGGCCGACGCAGACTATGGTTATGTAGGGAAACAGGCCGGTTATATCTCCCTTTATCGCGGTCGCGAGGAAATTAAACGGGTCCCCGAAAGTGAAGGTGTAACCGAGTTGATTAATTTAATTAAAGCCGATGGCCGTTGGGTAGAACCTTAATTAGTTTTACCATTGGGGGTTGACATCTATGCAACCCCCGATCATCGGCGAGGATTTGTTATAATGGAAAGCTTGCTAGAAATTGCCGCCCCAGAGAGTCCATGCTACCTACACGCGATTGTGTTCGTCAAACCCCCGCTTACACTCCGGGAGAACAGCCCCAAAGCGCGGGATTTACCAAACTTAACACCAATGAGAATCCCTATCCCCCACCGGCGGAAATTTTTTCCCACCTGCCAGAGCAATTAGAGAAAGTCCGACTCTATCCCGATCCTATCTCCAAAGAGTTACGGCAAACGGCGGCGGAATTATACGGCATAGCAGCCGATCAGATAATCGCGGGTAATGGGTCTGATGATATACTTAATATCGCCCTGCGTACCTTTGTTAACCCGTGTGAAAGTGTCGCTTTTTTGGATTTAACCTATTCCCTTTACGAGACAATTGCCCGGGTACACGGGGCAAATATTATCGAATTTCCCACTAATGATAAATTTGAATTAGCCGGACCGATTATTTGTCCGGAAGCGAAATTAATTTTTCTAGCTTCTCCTAATCCTCCCGTCGGGAAACATCTTGAGCGCGACTATTTAGAAGCAACCTGTGCTAATGCGTCGGGATTGGTATTAATTGATGAAGCTTATGTGGATTTTAGTGATGACAATCATCTCGATTTTCTCTCCCGTTACGATAATGTCATCATTAGTCGCACTATGTCGAAAAGTTATAGTTTAGCGGGGTTAAGAGTCGGTTTCGGGTTTGCTTCCAGGGCCATTATCGAACAGATGGATAAGGTGCGTGATTCCTATAATTTAGATCGCATCGCTCAAACTTTAGCCACAGCAGCTTTAAAACAAAATAATTATTTTGAGGAAGTTTGGCAAAAAGTCCGTCAAACCCGCAGCCGTTTAATTACTTCTCTGCGCGAGTTGGGATTTATTGTTTTTGACTCGGAAGCTAATTTTATCCTCGCTTCTCCCCCCAACATTAGTGCCAGTGAGTTATATAATCAACTCAAAGAGCGTCAGATATTAGTGCGATATTTTAAACATCCTCGCATTCAGAATTATGTGCGGATTTCTATCGGGACCGATGGGGAGATTGATCGCCTTTTATCTGCTATTCAAGAGATTATGGGAACAAATTAATCTCTATTTCCGTCGAGGATTTATTAGCACTTTAAACCCTGATAACTTCTCAAAAAAAAGGCTAGATCGATCGGAACAAAGCAGCGACAAACAATGGTCTAATGGCCTGTCGTTTCTCCCGATTACTAGCCTTGGCTATCAAGATTATTAGTCCGACAAAAGGACTAAATACTAGCGCACAAATTTTTGAACTTATGCAATTTTATCCTCAAGGAATCACAGTTCAAGAATTGAGTGAGCGCTTAAATCGTCCCGTTTCTATGCTCAATCTTTGTCTAAAATCTTTGGTCGCTTCTAAAAAAGTCGTGGCCAAAAAAAATCATAATCAGTGGGTTTATACTAGACCTATTGTAAAAATCAAAAACTGTTGTTAGGGTTAGGAGTCAGTAGTCGGTCGTCAGGAGTCAGGAGATAGGAGATTATTTTATTTATTCTCCCCACACCCCACACCCTGTCCCCACGAAAAACTTTTTCAGCAGAACCTAATTATTAACCCTATTGCTGAATAACTATTTTAGGCTGTAGGTAGTATTCATCTTCTCGGACAACTATCTCAGCAATGCCGAGAAATTGAGCTTCTAAAGACTCCACGGCAACCAGAGAACCGATCATAACATTTGTATCGGTGAGATTAATTTTTCTGCCGTGAAACCAATCGATAATTCTTTCTGATGTCAAAGAAATCCAGTCTAGATGTGCCAAGGCAATGCGAGGCGAAATTAAACCTTCAGAATTAGCCATTAAAGCTTCCAGATTAATACTATCGGCTAATTGAAAACCACAGCTTTCCGTGCGCGTTAAACTGGCTAAAGTGCCACCGACAGCTAACACCTTGCCCAAATCTCTGGCCAGGGAACGAATATAAGTCCCCGATCCACAGTGAATATCTAGCTCTATTTGCGGAAATTCGCCCTCTAACCAGCCTAAAACCGTAATTTGGTCAATTTTGACCTGACGAGGCTCCACTGCGATTATTTCCCCTTTGCGTGCCAATTCGTAGAGACGGCGACCATCCTTGTGAATAGCACTATACATCGGCGGAATCTGGGCAATATTGCCAATAAATTCCGCTAAATGCGGCTTAACTGCCTCTAAAGTTAAATCGGGCCAGGGACAAGTAGCGATCGCTTTTCCCGTAATATCATCGGTATCGGTGCTGAGTCCTAACTGGATTTTTGCCCGATAAGCCTTATTTTCGGGTAAATAGGCCAGTAATCGGGTGGCAGCCCCGACGGCGATCGGTAAAACTCCCGTAGCCATAGGATCTAAAGTTCCCCCATGGCCGACTCGTTTTGTCTTAAGAATTTTTCGGACTTTGGCCACGCAATCGTGAGAAGTCCAATCGGGGGGTTTATTGAGATTTAAAAAGCCAAACATTATAAATTATGAAGTGGGGTGGTGGGGTGATGGGGTGATGGGGAGAATAGATAAAAGCAATCTCCTCAATTCTGAATACTGACGGCTGATATCTAAAAATCTGACGTATTAATATTAAGTAGGGAGGCGCAATTATTTATAGGATGGGTTAGCGGTAGCGTAACATGATCGGGCGTTGGGCTTCATGCTGAAAATAGTTAAAACCCTACACCCTACACCCTACACCCCACACCCTGCCCCCACCGAAAACCTTTTGCCGCAAACCCTACTTATATAATTGCATAACTTCGCTTAAAGGTAAACGGGAACGAACACCGATAGAAAGGTCAGAAAAATGACCAAGATCATAATGATCAACGGCAGCGCGAGCAATCATAGCGGCGTTATCGGTACAGAGTTTAAGCGGCGGAAAATAGACGGTTAAATGATGATTTTTAGCGGCAGTTTCCAGATGATTTCTTAAGGCGCTATTGGCCGCAACTCCTCCCCCGATTGCGATAGTTTTTAAGCCATAATCTAAGGCACAATTGATTGTCCGACGGGTTAAACTTCTGGCCACCGTATCTTGAAAACTAGCGGCTATGTCAGCTACAGGTAAATTATCTGGCTCGAATTTCTCTACTAAGCGCAAAACAGCAGTTTTTAAACCACTAAAACTGGAATCGTAGGCATGAAAACCGCCGGTTGGTAAAGATATTTTACCCTCAGGTAAGGGAAAAGCTTGGGGATTACCATCTTTAGCCATGCGATCGATTATCGGACCACCCGGATAACTTAAGTTTAATAATCTTGCCACTTTATCAAAAGCTTCTCCGGCTGCATCATCTCTAGTGGTTCCTAATTGTTGATATTTACCGCAGGCCTGCACATGGATTAAACTGGTATGACCCCCAGAGACTAAAAGAGATAAAAAAGGAGGTTTAAGATCAGATTCAGCGAGATAGGAAGCATAGATATGACCTTCGAGATGATGAATGCCGATAAAGGGTTTATCGTGGACAATAGCCAGGGTTTTAGCCGCCGTCATTCCCACCATTAAAGCACCTACTAAACCGGGGGCAACTGTGGCGGCTATTCCATCAATTTCTGACCAATTTAACCCCGTTTCTTGCCAAGCTTTTTCTAGACAAAAATTAATGGTTTCTAGGTGTTGTCGGGAGGCCATTTCCGGCACAACACCGCCATAGAGACGATGGAGATCAATTTGAGAAGAAACCACACTACTCAACACCAGGTTATTGTTAACAATAGCCACAGCCGTTTCATCGCAACTGGTTTCGATCGCTAAGATAATTGTCATGAATTAATCAGTAATAGGAAAAAATTAACTTTTTGGTTAGGATAGGTAAAAGGCAATAGGCAATAGGCAAAAAGCAAAAGGTAGTTAGATATGTGTAATTAATTTTGCTTAGGTACTTAATTAAAGTTATCGTTCAGCAATTTCCATAGCCACCACCGCCGGGGGTTTCAATAATAAAAATATCACCAAGGTTCATTTCTACAGTCGCAGTACCAGGCAATTCTTCGATAGTTCCATCGTTTCTTTCCACGGCATTACGTCCTATTTTACCAGCTTTTCCTCCCGCCAGTCCAAAGGGGGGAATCAGGCGATTACCCGAGAGAATATTGGCGGTCATAGCCTCTTGAAATTTAATTCTTCTAATCACACCATCACCTCCAGAATATTGTCCCTTACCGCCACTATCGTGGCGAATGCTAAAACTTTCTACTAACACAGGATAGCGCATTTCTAATACTTCTGGATCGGTGAGACGGGAATTAGTCATCTGGGTTTGCACGGCAGCGGTTCCCGCAAAATTTGCCCCCGCACCAGAACCGCCACAAATAGTCTCATAATATTGATATTCTTGATTGCCAAAAGTGAAATTATTCATCGTTCCTTGACTGGCTGCCTGAATGCCTAAAGCGCCGTATAAAGCATTAACTATTGCCTGGGAAGTTTCCACATTTCCCGCTACCACGGCCGCCGGATAAACAGGATTAAGAAAACAACCAGATGGGATAATTAAATGGAGGGGTTTGAAACAGCCAGCATTTAAAGGGATTGCCTCCTCCACAAGGGTACGAAAAACGTATAAAACCGCCGCTCTTGTCACTGCTAGGGGTGCATTAAAATTATTATTTAACTGGTCAGATGTGCCAGTAAAATCAATGGTTGCTTGACAATTATCAATATCTATGCTAATTCTGACCTTGATGACAGCACCGTTATCCAGATAATAAGTAAATTCACCATCTTTCAGGACAGATATAGCTTTTCTAACCGCTAATTCCGCATTATCTTGAACGAACTGTTGATAGGCTTTAACCATAGCTAATCCGTAGCGCTCAACCATATTATGTAATTCTCTTTCCCCCTTGGCATTAGCGGCTATTTGTGCCTGAAAATCGGCAATATTTTGGGCGATATTGCGTGCAGGAAAAGGACTATTAGTTAAGTGATTAATTAATTCTTGTTCCCGAAACTGTCCCGCCGCTACCAGCAAAAAATTATCGAATAAAATTCCTTCTTCGCTAATATGGACAGAATGGGGAGGCATAGAACCGGGGGTAATTCCACCGATATCAGCTTGATGTCCCCGGGAGGCAAGATAAAATAATATTTCCTGATTTTGGCGGTCAAAAATAGGACTAATTACTGTGACATCCGGCAGGTGAGTACCGCCATTATAAGGATTATTAGCCAGATAAACATTCCCTGGACGAATCGTCTCACCTTTATCCTGAATTAAGCTTTTGACACTATCGGCCATAGAACCTAAATGGACGGGAATATGAGGAGCATTGGCGATTAAATTTCCCACCTCATCAAAGATAGCACAGGAGAAGTCTAGGCGCTCTTTAATATTGACACTTGCTGCCGTATTTTGGAGAGTAATCCCCATTTCTTCGGCAATAAATTGATAGAGATTTTTAAATATTTCTAGATAAATAGGATCGGCAACGGTAGTTATTTCTGTGCGGTGAGAATTGAGAGGGGACATAGGAAAGTCAGTTATCAGTTATCAGTTATCAGTTATCAGTTATCAGTTAGCTGTCTATTGTCTTTTTTCTCCTCCTGTCTCGGAGTTTACCGTCTGCTCACCCAAGAGAAGATTTTTGATTTTGGCGGGAGATCTAGTTACCAGTGATCACTGGCTGTTCACTGTTCACCGATCACTGTTCACTGATAGGGGCTGACTGATATATAATCGCAGTCAGTACCAGAGGGTGAATTATGGATAAAACCAGCTTGATCGATAAAGTGCAACAAATGGCCAATAAACGGGATTATTTACTGCAATTGCGCGATAAACCCGACATTGGGGGTCTCAGATTAGATGTTAATCAAGCTCTTGAGGAGTTGGATGAATTACTCGATGAGTTTCAAGCAACTTTTCCTGAAGAAAAACTTGGTTAACTATCCGACCCGACGGAATTGAGATTTGTCCGATTGTGCTAATTTTCCCAAGTCATCGATCGCTTTGATCAGATCTTGGGAAGATATATCTTTAGGGCAGTATAGATCAAAGGCTGTAGTTTGATTATTTTTTTCCATGGGAAGATTGGCCAAGGAACTATAGGCGATAATGCGGACATAAGGGTCGAATTGTTTGATCTGAATAGCGGCACTCTGTCCATTTAAGACAGGCATCCGTACATCTAAAATAATTACATCTGGTTGATAAATTTTCGCCAATGCGATAGCCTGTTGACCATTAAAAGCAATTCCCACCACCTGACAATGCGGCTGCTGGGAAATTAAAGTCTTGATTACTAAACAAGTTAGCTCGTGATCTTCGGCAATTAAGACTTTAATTGGCTCTCTCGGCTTCATTATAATCATTTTTCTTTACTTGGAGGTCTGACTTGTTATCATTCTAGAGCCTGTTGATCTTTTGGACTTAACTTCACGACACTTCCCACTTCCCCACCCCCCCACCTCCCCACCCCCCCAATTCATAATTCATAATTCCCCCACTCTCTTCTCTCTTTGCTCTTCTCCCTTCTCCCCAACTCCCACTCTGCAATAACTACTGGCAGCTAGAAATACGTTCGGTTCCTATCACACTTTGTGCTTTTTGTCAAAAAAACTTTTTTTTTGCAATAAAACTACACAAAAAAAAGATCATCGTTGTGGGTGAAATTGACTGATTTACCCGTCTTAATTAGGATTACCTTGTAGGTGTGGCAAGGGTTTCAACCATTGCTGTTTAAAAAAGCACATAATAACCGACTATGAAATTTTATCAAATCGCTGTAACCATTACAACATCGTTGTTAAATAAAAATATTTCTCAATTAATTCTTAAGAATTTGTAAATATTGCGGAATGTTAATTTAAATATTCTCAAGTTTTTGGATTCAATAGATAATTTTTACTTATCTTTGTCGAAAAATAGAACTCCTGCAAAAATCCAACATCTACCATTGGGTTAGAATTCTCCGAGTCAGGAGATTATTTTTATTTATTCTTCCCACTTCATAATTCATAATTCATAATTCCCCTTCTCCCCCACTGTTGACTTAAAACCCCCCACTGATCACTGATCACTGAAAAAGGCCTAACTTTGGGCAAAAATCTGGTTTGTGTCCCCTCTTAGCGATAAAATTTCTACATCTGGACTGTCGAAAAGTGTAAGTTTTGTCAAGTAAAATTAAGACGGGAGACAAATTTAAGATAGCCAACTTATGGAAGTAACTTTTACCGCTGCCGAATCCCTAGAAATTGTTGTTGCCGAACAAACCATCCCGATTCAGCATTATCTGCGCCAACCGCAAAGATTAGTACAGGCTATCGTTGAGACTAGCTTAACAGAACACTTGTCTGAGAATCGGTTTCGCCTAAAAATGCGTCCCCTAAACTTCTTGAATATGTACTATTTTCAGCCCACGGTTATTCTCAATGTCTGGGCTACCTCTGGGGGGACGATATTTTTGCAATCAGAAGACTGTCAGATCAAAGGTATTGATTATATCAACGATCGCTTTAGCCTCAATGTTAAAGGCAAACTCGCTCCTGTGGAAAAAAATAATCAAACCTATCTAGCGGGGAAAGCCAATCTTGAGGTGAAAGTTGCCCTACCACCGCCATTATGGTTAACCCCGCGTCCGCTGTTAGAAATCGCCGGTAATAGTCTCTTAAAAGGGGTTTTATTGCGGATTAAACAGCGTTTAATGAGTCAATTGTTGCAAGATTACCAACAATGGGCTAAACAGGACATTATTGCCCAAAATTACCCCGAAACGATTCTCGATCTCTCCCTTAGTTAAATAAAAATATGAGTTGGACAAAAGTATTATCTGTAGATTCCCTTGCCCCCGGCGCCCGTCAAGTGGTAAAAGTGGGGGACAGTTCCATTCTCTTGATTAACAATAACGGTCAATTCCACGCCGTCGGTAATCGTTGTCCTCATTTAAAATTATCGATGACGAAGGGCAAAATTACCGAAGACGGCGCGATCGTTTGTCCCTGGCATCGTAGTTCGTTTGATCTCTGTAGTGGTGCTGTCAAAGACTGGATTACCTGGCCCCCTGTGGTTAACAAAGCGATGGCGGCAGTTTCTCAACCCCAAGCTTTACCCGTTTATCCCCTTCGCATCGAAGACGGCAGCATCTGGATAGACGCTTGACATCCTCACCGAGGGGGTTTTGGGCAACCTAAAGAGCAGTTGCTTTAACCGACAATGGGTTAATCTTTGAGAATGCCAAACGCACCTCGCTCGCTTCCATAAAAATCCAGTTATAGATTATTTCCCCCCGCTCCGGTGATCCCCACTCTCCTGTATATTTTTTAAACAGGATTGCGCGAGGTCATTCTGTTATTCTGACTTCCCCTCCTGACGACCGGCGACCGACTCCTAACCCCACCAAGAAACTTTTTCAGCAGACCCTAATTAGTTCCGTTCAAAAGTTGAGAACGAAGCAAATCGATCGCCTCTAAATAACTCGGCATCGGTTCATCACCTAACAGACAAGCACTGCGATCCACGCTAATCATATCATCACCCCAAAACACTTGACCGAGAGGAATAGATTTTCCTCGATCCGGTCGCCAATTGCTACTAAAATATTTGAGATTAGCGTCCACCACTGCCCCATCAAAAAGATGACCGATACAAAAATAAACATCCTGTAAAATTAGCGGTACGGAGGGGCGATGTAATTGCCCCCGCGAGTTAGGACTACGGGCCTTATAATGACTACGGGGAAAGAGTCCATAGAGATTTTTTAAAGAAGCAGAAATCAGGGGTTTATCCTTTAAATGGGTGCGTTTTAAGGTTCCAATCGTGATCCGACAATCCACTTCTTCGATAATTTTAGGGGCAAACATCGAGGAAAAACGGACAGGAAAAGGGGAAATATTCGGATATTCTTGCTGTGGTAAACTATCAGCATCAAGAATAGTTATTCCGGGATCGAGAATAGATTTTACTCCCAAAATATCGATAATTTCTCTCAAAGAAATAGCCGAACATACTCCCTCTAATAAGATAATTTCTGCCCCTGGATTTACCCCTCTCAATCCTCGCAAAACTTGACTTAATACCGGCAGACTAACCGTTACCGGTGGTGGCACAGGATAACCTAAATTAGGTTTAATTAAAATACGTTTAGCTGTGATAGCTGCCCGGGGAGGTTGATAAACAAAATCCGCCATAGCTGAATTTTTTACCCCGGCAGTAATTGAGGATTGGGTAATCATAGAAAAGAAAATAAATCAATGGGAAGCTGACAGATTAGCCAGATCATTTAGGGAGTTCACCTGCTGTAAAGCTTGCCAGATTACCCCAGAATCGGCCCCAGGAAAATGGCTATTTTCACTAATATAACGCTTCCAGGCCTTAGTTCCGGGCTGACCGGCAAAAAGCTGTAAAAGATGTTTGCTGATCTGGTGTAATTTATAACCTTTACTCACCCATTCATCGATGTAGGGAAGCATTTTTTTGATTACTTCTTCCCGGGTAGGAGGAGTAACCGATTCCCCATAAAAATCTCGATCGACTGTGGCAAATAAATAGGGATTATCGTAGGCTGCCCGACCGATCATGACCGCATCTACTAATTGTAAATGTTGTCTAGCCTGTTCTAAATTAATGATACCGCCATTAATTTCAATAAACAAATGGGGAAACTGATTTTTTAGGCGATAAACATCATCGTAACGTAAAGGGGGAACGGTGCGATTTTCCTTGGGACTTAATCCCTGTAACCAAGCTTTACGCGCATGGATGGTAAAACGTTGACAACCCGCATCCGCAACAATACGGACAAAATTCGCCATATTTTCGTAACTATCCTGATGATCAATGCCAATTCTCTGTTTTACAGTCACGGGAATCGATACAGCTTGATTCATTGCCGATATTCCCCTCGCGACTAATTCCGGGTTAGCCATCAAACAAGCGCCGAAATTGCCCTCTTTTACCCGAGAACTAGGACAACCCACATTGAGATTTACCTCGTCATAACCCATATCTTCGGCTATTTTAGCACATTCTGCCAAAAGATAGGGATTATCACCCCCTAACTGCAAAGCTAGAGGTTTTTCTGCTAGGGAGAACCCCAGCAACTTATAGCGATCGCCGTGTTTGATCGCCATCGTCGTGATCATTTCCGTGTAGAGAAGGGGACGAAGGCTAATTTGTCGCCAAAAATAGCGAAAATGGCGATCGGTATAATCCATCATCGGCGCCACACTTAAAATATTGCCCATCTTTCCCTTGATTTTTTCGCTGATCGGGACATTCTCTGGGTTTCCTCAGAGAATAACCAGTCTTCCTCTCAAGATATTTTAGAGCCTTTTGGTAAGTTGACTATCTAAATTACTCGTTAAGACTGCACCGGAGAAAGGACAAGGGAGCTTTTTTGACTTACCTCCGTGGGATATTTGCCCCTTTAATCGTGTCGCGAATGACGAGTTTTTGTTCTTTGGAATAACCGGCAAAAGAACGAGTAGCAAGTAACTCGATTTCTACCCCAGTACCCGAACGCAAAGATTCCACAGGTAAGGGTAATTGACCGATATCCAGAATAAATTGATTGCCCTCCTGTCGGATCAAATTAGCAGGCATATCTCCTTCATAGCGAGTGACAAAATCGGTTCTGGGACTGGTTTGCAGGTCATCTGCTTGCCAACGAGTAACACGATAACGCACTTTAAATTTAGTGCCGATTAAATTCGATTGGGAAGCTTTATCTTCGAGAAAAAGCCTTAAATCAGTACCATTTCCTGTAATACCTTTTGCTTCTAATTGGGTGACATCTCGTTCAAAAACAGCATTATAAACGACAAATTCCGTCACATTATTGCGTTTTTGAGTGGTTCCCTCGATCCACAATTCACTGGGGACAGTTACCCTCATTTCCTTTTGATCATCGAGGGTTAAAGTAAAACGCTGATTAGTAAACCGGTTAAACTCTTGAGGCGCATTCCAAATTAAAATAAAAGAACGTTCCGATCGATCTAATAAAATTCGATATTGATCATCGATCAGGGAGCCGGGGGCAAATAAAGACATTGCCCCAGTGCGAGTTTCCCAAGTATTTTTAGATAGAATATAACCCCGTTCTTTTAACTCCGACAGGGGAACAGTTGCGCTCGGTTGATCGGCAGTTAAAGGGCGATCGATTTGAATTAAAGTTAACTGTCCTAAACGACCCTCGCGACCGTTACGACCACTATTACCCGTCGCCCCATCGAGACCATCCTGACAGCTAAATTCTCTGGTGGTACAGCTATAATTGGCATCACCCGGCCTACCGCTGCAGGTTTGAATTGTCCAGAAAGGTTGGGAACAGCGACAACCCTTGCCCCCCTGGCCTCCCTGACCCCCAAAACCCCCAGCGCCTCCGGCCGCATTGACCGTTACTTGTCTTAAAAAATCTAAATTAGTGGCATAGAGGGTTAAAGCACCGCCATTGCCCCCATCACCACCATTACCCCCATTGCCACCGTTACCACCACCGGCCGCCTGAAGATTTCGTGTGACGTTGCCCGGTTGACCGCTACAGTTGCCATCGCTGCCATTGCTGCCATTTTCACCATCGACCCCTTTTTGTCCTGAAATATCGAGTTTTAGGGGAGAACCATCGAGAAAAAGGGTTAAACTGTCACTATTTTTGCCTTGGCCGCCGACCTTGCCAGCTTTTCCGCTTTGGCCCTGTTTACCGAAAGTCTGTACATCGGAACCTTGGGCTAACCAAGAACAGCGATCGCCAGTCACCGTGGTGGGCATTAGGTAAGGTAAAGGAAGAAAAAAGGTGAATATTAATGATTTAGCCCAAAAATTCATGATTTTAGCGAATTTATCCGCAAAGACTCCGATCAATTCCCTCTTGATGACTTTTAGATCTAGATTTTTGTTTCCCCTCTATCAATAAGGTGCGCTATCATCCTACACTTACTTTGAGAAGGAAACAGCCAATCGCGAGGGTTACGCGCGTGAAAAAAGTATTAGCTATTATCTTAGGTGGCGGGGCTGGAACTCGCCTTTATCCGTTAACGAAACTGCGGGCAAAACCTGCCGTCCCCCTAGCGGGAAAATATCGCTTAATCGATATTCCCGTCAGCAATTGTATTAACTCCCAGATTGACAAAATCTATGTGTTGACGCAATTTAATTCCGCTTCCCTCAATCGTCACCTCAATCGTACCTATAATTTTACGGGTTTTAGTGATGGTTTCGTGGAAGTTTTGGCCGCTCAACAAACCATGGAAAATCCTCAATGGTTCCAAGGCACGGCCGACGCGGTACGACAATATATCTGGACGATGAAGGATTGGGATATCGATGAATATCTAATTCTCTCGGGAGATCATCTCTATCGCATGGACTACAGCAAGTTCATCGAACGCCATCGGGAAACCAACGCCGATATCACTTTATCGGTAGTTCCCATCGATGAACGTCGGGCCTCCGCTTTTGGGGTGATGAAAATTAATGATTCGGGGCGAATTGTCGATTTTTATGAGAAACCCAAAGGGGCAGAATTGGAAAGAATGCGGGTAGATACGACGATTTTAGGCTTAAGTCCCGACCAAGCTCGTCAAAGTCCCTACATCGCTTCCATGGGAATTTATGTCTTTAAAAAGAATGTTTTAATCGATCTGCTCGATGCCAATAAAGAACAGACCGATTTCGGTAAGGAAATTATTCCCTCTGCCGCTAAAGACTACAATCTTCAGGCTTATTTGTTTAAGGGTTACTGGGAGGATATCGGCACGATTGAAGCCTTTTATGAGTCTAATCTCGCCTTGACCCAACAACCAAATCCCGCCTTTAGTTTCTACGATGAAAAAGCCCCCATCTATACCCGTTCTCGCTATCTGCCACCGACAAAAATGCTCAATTGTACGGTGACAGAATCGATGATTTCTGAAGGTTGTATTCTCAAAGAATGTCGCATCCATCACTCGATTTTAGGTATTCGTAGTCGAGTCGGCAAAGACTGCACGATCGAGGATACAATGCTGATGGGATCGGACTTTTATGAGTCTTTCCCCGAACGGGAAAGTCTCGTCCGAGATGGCAAAGTTCCCATGGGTATCGGCCCCGGTTCGACTATTCGTCGGGCAATTGTGGACAAAAATGCTCGCATTGGTGCCAATGTTTTAATTGTTAACAAAGATCGTGTGGAAGAAGCTAATCGCGAAGATTTGGGTTTCTATGTTCGCAGCGGCATTGTGGTTATTTTCAAAAATGCCACTATTCCCGACGGGACAGTAATTTAATCTATCAGTTATCAGTTATCAGTTATCAGTTATCAGTTATCAGTTATCAGTTATCAGTTATCAGTTATCAGCCATCAGCTTTTATTTATCCGATTAATTAGCCATTTTTCTAGTTATTATCGCTTGGATATAGCCGCAGGCTGATGGCTTCAGCTAATTACCTAGAAAATTCCCTTGAAACCCTAAGTAGCTGGTTATAATTAAATTAACAATGGATTTTAGGTTCGATCCCCCCTGCACCCCTTAATAAGGGGGGTGCCGATAGGCGGGGGGATCCCCCCTTAATCCCCCCTTAATAAGGGGGGCATCTGAAAGTTTTTAATACCTACCTACTTATCCTTTTCTAGAAGTGATAGCAAAATCTACCGAGCAGCTGTTCTGAAAATAAGAAAAATTTCTATATTTTTGCATCCGATTCTAAGTTTTCAATTAACCTTAAATTAAAAGCCCTAAGTAGGTGGGTGGAATTAAATATAAGATGAACGTAGGTTGGGTTGAAGCATGAAACCCAACGCCCGCATAGTTTACGCTACCGCTAACCCATCCTACAAATAATTGTGCCTCCCTACTTAGGACTTAGATAGAAGCCATTCAGGAGATAAGGATATTTATGAAAGCCAAAATCGCGATCGCTTGTCAGGGAGGCGGCAGTCAAACTGCTTTTACTGCCGGTGCATTAAAAGCATTATTTGACAATAAAGTGCAAGATTACTTTAATATTGTCAGTCTCAGTGGTACTTCTGGGGGTGCTATCTGTGCCTTTTTCACTTGGTATGCTCTCAAAAAAGGTGATAGCATCGTTTGGAAAAGAATGATTGATTTTTGGGAAGATAATAGCACTCAAACTCCCCAAGAAAAGCTATTTAATGACTCAGCTATTAAAGCTCTAGAATTAGCCAGCAAAGGATTAATTCCCCAGTATAATCTCAGTCCTTCCTCTCCGATTACTAAAACCTTATTTTCCCTAGCTACCTACGGTTTACGCAGTCGCTTTACCAACTTTGATCAGTTACTAAGAGCGCATATTGATTTCTCGGAATTAGCCACTTGGGGAGCTAAACCCGAACCACCAATTTTATTAATGGGGGCCTGTAATGTCCTCACAGGAAAATTAAGTAAATTTAACTCGCGCGAGGAAGCAGTTAAAATTGAACATATCCTAGCTTCTGCCTGTGTTCCTAACATTTTTCCTGCCGTCACCATTGAAACTATGGCCTACTGGGATGGACTATTTTCCGATAATCCCCCCATCCGTTCTTTAATTCGCCGTGAATTTGTCGGAGTCGAAAATATTCCCGATGAAATTTGGGTAATTAAAATTAATCCCACCTCTAGAGATAAGATCCCCGTGCAATCCGATGATATTGCTGATCGCCGCAATGAATTAGAAGGCAATGTTTCCCTATTTCAAGGTCTCGATCAGATTGACTTTCTCAATCAATTATTTCTCAAAGGAGCCTTTAAAGAAGAATTCTTGCGGGAGATTGCCTTAACAGAACCATTTAAAATTCCTAAATCTTTCCCGGAAGATCCCGATCAAGATTACCATATCCCGATGATCGAAATGTCGGCGGAATTAGCCAATAGTCTCAACTACGAAAGTAAACTCGATCGCTCTCCTGCCAATATCCAGCGTCTGATTGCTGACGGGGAAAAACAGGGAAAACAATTTCTAGAACATCGACTAAAAGCTATGGGTTTAAGATAATTTTTGAGGGTTCAAAAACGTCAAAAATAAGGATTAAATGGCATGAAATCTGTCAATAGACTATTTAATTGATTATTATTCATTCTTAATTCTCCTGACTACTGACTACTGGCTACTGACTCCTAACCCTAACAACAATTTTTGATTTTTACAAGAGATCTAATGATCACTGATTTTCATTGACTAATACCCGTCCGGATAGATCGTAAATCATAATATCCCATTGCCCATTTTTTGCCGCTTCAAAAGCCACTTTAGAACCATCGGCACTGATGATCGGATTGCGTACTTCCGCGAGCAGATCGGGAGCAATTTCCCTTCTCTGTTGAGTTTGTCGATCGTACAGATAAATAGCCGTTTTTCCCTGACGACTAGCAGTAAAAACGATATAACGACCATCTTCACTAATGGAAGGACTAGAAGCGATCTGATCGAGAGAATTTAGGCCAGGTAAAGGCAATAAACGGCGATCGATGGCATCAAAAAGATAGATAGCTTGGGAACCATTGCGATCGGACGCAAAAACGAGATAGCGAGAGGCAAGATAGGGAGTTAATTCACTAGCAGCACTGTTTAAAGTTCTCCCCCCTCGATCGAAAGGAAAAGACAATAAACTGGGATAACCAGCACATCCAGTTAACAAACTAATTACAGCAACAAGACTAATAAAAAAATGACGTTTCACGGTTTGGGACTTTCAACGGGACTGCCATCGGCAATATCTAACTCGATATTCGGACCGCGATCGAGAACCTCCACATCCCATTGTCCCCGACGAGCGGATTCAAAGACAAGATAACGACCATCGGGACTAAGACGGGGATTTCGCAACCAACCGCGATAATTTTGACTCAATAACTCAGAACGATCGGTAATGCGGTCATATAAAGCGATGACGGGACGACCCTCAATAATCACCACATAAGCCAGATAACGCCCCGTTTGGCTTAAACTGGGGCTATCGGTAATTTCTTGACCCGTATATAATCCCCCTAGGGCCTGGTATTGTTTTGTCTGCAAATCATAAAGCAGCATCTGATTACTACCGCGACGATTAGACAGCAAAGCAAGCCAACGACCATCACCGCTCAGGGCGGGTTTTTCGTCATTATAGCGACTATTTAGGGTTCCTGTAGAGAAACCGGGGTTATTGAGATTACAACCTCCTATAACCCCTAAAAACAAGCAGATAAACAGTAAAAAGGGAGCTTTGGTCATCGGACCTACTCCTTAATAATCAAACCTAGTCGGATTATCATTACTCGACTCCCGTTCACTATTATCCGGTCTCTCCCAATCTTCTCGATCGCCGGCATCCCTAGGATCGATCGGTTGATAATCGACGTATTCCCCTTTAAATGGCGGATCATCCTCAATTATTGGGCGAGGACGACGTTTTTGGCTAGTGCGGGGCGGTTTACTGCTCGTCTCTTCACTAGCGGGACGACGACGGGGACGGGGACTGGTTTCTTCCCAATCATCACCGCTACGGCGCTGATCATAAACATCTCGATCGCTAGTGGGGGAACTATTGCGGGGACGACGATTAGCCGTTTTGCGACTGCTAGGATCGGCCGGCCGACGGGTGCGGGTGCTGCGGGGTTCCTCGTCCTGATAACTAGAAGTGCGGGAAGAGCGGGGATCATCGTAACCGCGTAAACGGGGATTATCTTCGTAACGTTCCTCCGGTTCGTAGGTGTCGAGGGGTTCCAATTCGGCCCGATATTCCCGACTCACAGGACGTTCATCCACAAAAGACGTGCCGCGGCGGGCCTGTTCCGTGGTTAAACCCCTTAATTTTACCGTCTCGAAGGCAAAAAACACCGCTGCCCCGGTCAGCAAAAATTGTCCGAATTGCAAAATCGGATCCAGTCGCCACCCTTGAAAAAGTAGAATTAAACCGCACAGTAAACCAACGGCGGCAAAAAATATATCATGATCCCTGGAAAGTTCCGGCCGCACCGAGCGCAGGAAGTATAATCCCGCTCCGGCCACTGCCAGAAAAATTCCTAAGATACTGGCCGAATTCAGCCCAAAATTGACCATCTTTATCTCCCTTCTCGGTGCTTAAATTCAAGAATCGAGTCTTTATCTATCGCCGTCAGTTTTCAGCAGCAATCCTGCTGTTTTTAACTCAAGGAGTCGATCTATATCCTAACCCCCAAGTCTAGCACTATATCTATCATCCTCGATTCTAACTTACTCGATCGAGCCTAGCTCACACAACTATTTTTGAGGAAGTGGGGAAGTGGGGAGACCACTTCGTGCGCGTTGCGGGGGGAAGTGGGGAAGTGGGGAGATTTGATCAGTGAACAGTGAACAGTAAACAGTGAACTGAAAACTCACATCTGATAACTGATAACTGATAAGGCTGAGATTTTAACAAAATCTTTAGGAATTGCCCATTGACAGGATTGAATAAATGTGATATACGGGTTTCGGGCATTTTAACGTGATTTTTTGATCACTTTTGAGCGATCGCTATCGTTGGGAAGTTAATCGCCGAAAGTCTGAAAGGAGGGATTTTCATTGATGCACATTATGGTTAATTTGTAAAGTGCGTAATTCCTAATTTTAATAAGATTCAGACAGAAATTTTTCTGTCATATCATAAAATTAACTTAACCCAGCCAAGGGGGAATTAGCATAAAATATGATCATAATTCAGGCTGAACATATAGTCTGTTTGTATTCATAGTCCATTCAATCCATAGAATAAGGTGTGAGGATTGACCCATGTCAAAACTATTCAAGAATTTAGTAAAGGTAACTCCTTTAGTATTAGGTGCTTCCGTAGCGGCTGCTGGCAGCGCAGTGGCTCAAACTATGACTGGTACACCTCAACTCAAGGTTGATCCAGTAGCGCAACAACAACTCGATCGCATTCAACGCGCCCAAAATAGTCAGCAGATTAATACGGGTGTTTATCAGGGTTCCATGTCCCAGGTGACTAGCGTTAACCAACTGCGGGACGTATCTCCCACCGCTTGGGCCTACGAGGCATTAAGAAGTCTTGTGGAACGTTACGGTTGTATCGTGGGTTATCCCGACCGTACCTTCCGTGGTGATCGCGCCACCACTCGTTGGGAATTTGCCGCAGGTTTAAACGCTTGTTTAAACGTCATGGAACGTTTAATTCAAGATGGTGTCGGGGTACTCAGAGAAGATATCGATAAATTAAAACGTCTTGTTCAAGAATTTGAGACCGAACTAGCGGCTTTAGGGGCTAGAGTAGATAACCTTGAACAGCGCGTTGCTTTCTTGGAAAACAATCAATTTTCTACCACCACCAAACTCAGAGGCGAGGTCATCTTCAGTATCGCCGATAGCTGGGGGGGTCAAGCTTCCATTACCAATACCAACGGTACGGTGACTGATGGCAGCAATCAAGATCAGACCCAAGCAGTATTTAATAATCGGGTACGACTCAACTTTGAAACCAGCTTCACCGGTAAAGATTTGTTGAGAACCCGTTTACAAGCGGGTAACTTTAATACCACTTTCAACCAAAACGGACCGACGAGAACCAACATGACCCGTCTGGCATACGATGATGGTCGTGACAACGATGTAACCATCGATGACTTGTTCTACCGCGCTCCCATCGGCACTCCCTTCGGTAACATCACCGTTTGGGTTGGTGCTAACCAGTTAAACCTAGATGACGTTTTCATCACTGCTAACCCCTTCCTCGCCGATAGCGGTACAGGTGCTTTATCCCGCGGTCAACGCTACAATAACATCGTTTTCCGTGGTCCTTCCGGTGTTGGTGCGGCGGTCAGATTTAAGATCGGGGATGTTTTCCAAGTCACAGGAACCTACCTAGCTGATGGTGGGACTAATGGTGCCAGCAATCCTAACCCTGGTAGCGGTTTATTTAACGGTTCCTACAGTACTGGCGCGCAAGTAGGTTTCTCCTTCATCAAATTTGCCGATATTAACTTCGTCTACGTTTACAGTTATCAAACTGCAGCCAGTATGAGTTCTGGTTTATTCGGTAACGTCAGCAGCCCTCTCACCGAGCGTCCCTTTGGTAACGTTGGTACTACTGCTAACCGTTTCGGTCTTCAGGCGAGCGCCCAAGTTATCCCAGGAGTCTTAAATCTAGCGGGCTGGGGTGGTTACGCCGATGCTTCGGCCACTGGCGTTAACAATGCGATCGGAGACAATAACACTGGTATCTGGTCTTGGAACCTTAACCTCTCCGTTCTCGACCTCTTTGCCGAAGGTGCGGCCCTGTCCATCGGTGGTGGTCAAGTACCCCGTTCCGACAAGGAAGATGGCACTTCCTACATGGTGGAAGCTCAGTATAAGTTCCCAGTCACCAAAAACATCCTGATTACCCCCGGTGCCTATGCGATCTTCAACGCTAACAACCGTAATAACGACACCATTTTTGTCGGTGTCCTCCGGACAACTTTCCGTTTCTAAGCTGAGTTGACGGACTTAGTAAAACGGTGGGATTTATAGATCTCACCGTTTTTTTACTTTTAACTTTTCACTGGATATAACCATTTATGAGAAGATGATCGGAGCGTACCAAACGCCGCTATACTTACTTCGCCTATTTAGTTGCTTATCTATGCACTCTCTGTCTTTCCCCCGTCGCACTAAAATTGTGGCCACGATTGGCCCAGCCTCGCAAAATAAGGAAACATTACGTCAGATGATCAAGGCGGGGGCGACGACATTTAGATTAAACTTTTCCCATGGCGATCACGATTACCATCGTCACAGCATTAATCTGATCCGTCAGTTAGCCTTTGAACTCAATCAACCCATTGGCATCCTTCAGGATCTACAGGGGCCAAAAATTCGCTTAGGTAAATTTGCCTGTGGGTCGATTACCCTGAAACCGGGGGAACCCTTTATCCTTACTTCTAGGGATGTGGAATGTAATCAGGAAATAAGTTCCATTAGCTATCCCTCGCTGGCCCAAGAAGTCCCAGAAGGTTCGAGAATTCTCCTCGATGATGGTAAGGTCGAAATGCGGGTGGAATCAGTGGATCGTTTGAAAGGAGACCTGTCCTGTCGCGTGGTGGTTGGGGGTGTCTTATCCAGTAATAAAGGGGTAAATTTTCCCAACGTTTATCTGTCGGTGAAAGCTTTAACCGATAAGGACAAAAAAGATTTAATGTTCGGACTGCTGTGGGATGTGGATTGGATCGCCCTCAGTTTTGTGCGTAATCCCCAAGATATCCTCGAAATTAAAGAATTAATCGCCAGTGCGGGTAAATCTATCCCCGTGATCGCTAAAATTGAAAAACACGAAGCGATCGAGGAAATGGAGGAAATTTTATCCCTCTGTGATGGTGTTATGGTGGCTAGGGGGGATTTAGGAGTAGAATTACCAGCCGAAGACGTGCCAATCCTGCAAAAACGCCTGATTAATACCGCTAATCAGCTGGGCATCCCGATTATCACCGCCACTCAAATGCTTGACAGCATGGCCAGTAATCCTCGTCCCACCCGCGCCGAGGTTTCGGACGTGGCTAATGCGATTTTAGATGGCACTGATGCGGTCATGCTTTCCAATGAAACGGCTGTGGGTCATTATCCCATCGAAGCGGTGGCAACCATGGCCCGCATTGCCGAAAGGATCGAACGGGAACAGATCAATAGTGCCGCTCGCTCTAACAATAAACAATCGATTCCTAACGCTATTTCCTCGGCAGTCAGTCAAATTGCCGAACAATTGGGGGCGGCGGCAATTATTACCCTGACAAAAACCGGCTCTACTGCCCGTAACGTCTCCCGATTTCGCCCCAAAACCCCGATTTTAGCCGTTACTCCCCATCGAGAAGTGGCACAGCAGTTACAGCTAGTTTGGGGCGTAAAACCGATGTTATTGCTCGATTTACCCTCCACCAGCCAAACTTTTCAAGTGGCGATGAATCTCGCCCAGGAAAATAACCTCCTAGCGGATGGTGAGTTAGTGGTGATGACGGCGGGAACTCTGCAAGGGGTGGCCGGTTCCACGGATTTAATTAAGGTGGAAGTGGTAAAATCCCTTTTGGGCAAGGGTACGGGTATCGGCCAGGGTGTGGCTAGTGGCCGGGCGCGAGTAGCCCATAATGCCCGAGAAGTGGGTAGTTTTAGTAGTGGGGAGATTTTAGTCGTTCCCACCACCAGCGCCGAATATGTGGATATGATGCGGAAAGCTGGCGGAATTATCACCGAAGATACCGCGATGAATAATCACGCCGCTACTATCGGTTTAAAATTGGGTATTCCTGTTATTGTCGGGGTTAAAGATGCCACGAAAATTATCCGCGAAGGGGTGATCATTAGTCTCGATGCTCAACGGGGTTTAATTTATTCTGGTATTGGCAATGGCACAGCAACTATGAAAAACTGAGTCGGTCGGCAGGAGGCAGGAGGCAGGAGTAAGGAGTAAGGAGACAGGAGTAAGGGGACAGGAGTAAGGGGACAGGAGTAAGGGGACAGGAGTAAGGGGACAGGAGTAAGGGGACAGGAGTAAGGGGACAGGTTTTATTTATTCTCCCCATCCCCCCACTTCCCCACACCCCACACCCTACACCCCACACCCTACACCCCACACCCTACACCCCACACCCCACACCCCATACCCCATCCCCCCACTTCCCCACACCCCACACCCCACACCCACACCCCACACCCCACACCCATTTTCACTTGTCTATGAGCGATTCTTACTCTGCTGCCGTCGATAATCCGGCCTATACCGTTGAACAAGCGATCGCTAATATCCAGCAAAGAGAAGACCTAGGGGCGCGTTATTATGCCGCTTGGTGGTTGGGTAGATTTCGTGTTCGCCAACCGGAGGCGATTTCGGCGTTAATTGCCGCTTTAGAGGACGAAAGCGATCGCACTCCTGACGGCGGTTATCCCCTGCGACGCAATGCCGCGAGCGCTTTAGGGAAATTAGATGATCTCAGTTGTCTTCCCGCTTTGATTGCCTGTCTCGACTGCGAAGATTATTATGTGCGCGAATCGGCTGCCCAGGCATTGGAAATGCTTCAGGATCGAAGCGCGATCGCACCTTTAAAGAAACTATTAGAGGGTGGCATCGAAGTGGCCGTTTTAGTGGCGGGAAAACCCCATTTAGTCCAACCCTACGAAGCGATTATCGAAGCCTTGGGAACCCTGCAAGCGACGGAAGCGATTCCCCTCATCGAACCGTTTTTAAAGCATTTCGTCGAAAAAGTGCGTTATGCGGCTGCTCGCGCCCTCTATCAACTCACGACTAACCCCGACTATGGCGATATTCTGATTAATGCCTTGCAAGGGGAAGAATTACAGCTGCGTCGTTCTGCTTTAATGGATTTAGGTGCTACGGGTTATCTGCCGGCTGCTCCTGCGATCGCTAATACTTTGGCGGAAAATAGTCTGAAACTGGTTGCTCTCAAGGAACTTTTAGAAAACCATCTGAAAACCAATTCTAGTCACGAAAATATCTCCGAAATTCTCACTTTAATGGATAGTTTATTGTAATTAATCATTGGTTATTTTGTATCTAAATTAAAACCGATGCAATCCAGAGGTTTTTATGCTAATTCAAACTGATTATGTCGGCTGGCTAAACGAAACAATCACTCTGTTAAAACAAAAAAACTTTGATAAAGTTGACTGGGAAAACTTGATCGAGGAGATAGAAAGTTTGCTAGTCTTAGGCTAACTTTCTAGGTCATTGGTTTATGGGGTAGCCAAATATCCTAAAACAGGATAGAGTATTGATATTCATACTGTTTATAAGACGATAAAAAAATCCATGGATATACCTGAGCCTTCCCATCGTCTGCCAAGTATAAAGAAGAATAAAGCAACAAGCACTGTTGGGCGTGGCAAAACTGTCCAACTTACTGAGAAACTAGCTTTTTCAGCTTGGAATAACAGCAGTGTTAGTCTGAGTCTTGGTAATAGCATTGAACATTATGATTCTTGGGAACAACCTATAGTAATAATCTCAGACGGAGGCTACGGTCTTTTAGGATTTGAAGGTGATACATCAGATCATCTTGACCTACCTGAATGGTATGAACCTCATGTGGAAGCTTGGTCTAAGTTGGCCTTGCCAAATACAACTCTTTGGTTTTGGAACTCAGAAATTGGCTGGGCTGTGGTACATCCAATACTTGAGAAATTTGGCTGGCGATATGTTAATTGTAATATATGGAATAAAGGAAAAGGTCATATTGCAGGTAATGTCAACACAGAGAAAATAAGGCGTTTTCCAGTGGTGACAGAGGTTTGTGTCCAATACGTTAGAGAAGTCAAAATTGCTGACTTAACACTTAAAGAATGGCTCCGAAAGGAATGGTTAAGATCAGGCTTACCTTTGCGTCAAGCTAATTTAGCTTGTGGTGTCGCAGATGCGGCAACAAGAAAATATTTTGACCAAGGACATTTGGCTCTTCGGGAATTGTTATGCAAATAATTAACTTAAAATAAAATTCGATGAGAGCGCCTACGCTCAAAAGTAGCTGAAATCCATACAGGTAAGGACTTAAGGCACAAACAGGTTAA
>NZ_SFBZ01000271.1:0-2702 GCF_007095495.1 Microcystis sp. M_QC_C_20170808_M9Col
TAAACTAATAAAACGGAGAGGCTATGGCTTTAGAAACTTTCGGAATTTTTGGGTTAGAAGTATGTTATCTTGGCATCTTGTATGTTGATTTAGCATAAAGGGTAACGAAGAGCCGATTATTCCACAGCAATTAAGTATTTTCAAGAAAGTTTAAATCTTTCACAGGAGATAGGAGATATTTATAAAAAGGGATGGACTTTGACTAAGTTAGGAGATGCTTTTTTAAAATATGGTAACTTTGAAGAATCAGAAAAATTTCTCCGTCTTGGCATGGAAGCAAGAGAAGCTTTACGAGGAAAAGTGGGTAGTAATGATGCTTATAAGGTGTCAATTTTTGATCTTCAAGTTGATACTTACCAACTTCTTCAACAAGCTCTTGTTGCTCAAAATAAGACCGATGAAGCTCTAGAAATTGCCGAAAGAGGACGCGCTAGAGCCTTGGTTGAATTACTTTCAAGGCGATTCTCTCCCAATCAAACAGAAGTATCCCCTATCACCGCACCTAAACTTGAGGAAATTAAACAAATTGCCAAAACTCAAAATGCTACCTTAGTTGAATATTCAATTATTGTGGAGCAGTTACCAGGAAACCAAGATACCAGTGAATCCGAATTGTATATCTGGGTAATCCAACCTACAGGCGAAGTAACCTTTCGTCGCAGCAATCTCAAACCCTTATGGCAAACCCAAAAGTTATCTCTTAAACAACTTGTAACCAGTAGTCGCCAATCAATCGGAGTTAGAGGAAGAAGTAGCATTGAAATACTGCCGCTTGATGACTCTGAAGCAAAAAAT
Source organism: Microcystis sp. M_QC_C_20170808_M9Col (assembly GCF_007095495.1). Lineage (NCBI taxonomy): Bacteria > Bacillati > Cyanobacteriota > Cyanophyceae > Chroococcales > Microcystaceae > Microcystis > Microcystis sp. M_QC_C_20170808_M9Col. The sequence goes on from NZ_SFBZ01000271.1 coordinate 796, forward strand.
CAATTAAAACAACTCCACAAATTACTTATAGAACCTATTGCCGATTTACTCCCCTCCGATCCTAACGCTCATGTCATCTTCATGCCTCAAGGAGAACTATTTTTAGTACCTTTTCCCGCTTTACAAGATGCTAATGGCAAATACTTAATTGAAAAACACACAATTCTCACTGCACCCGCCATTCAAGTGTTAGACTTAACCCAAAAGCAACGAGTAAAAGTGCAACAAGCTAACCCGAAAGGACTTGTCGTTGTCGGCAATCCTACTATGCCAAAAGTAACTATCAAAATTGGCGAACCACCAGAACAACTTAATCCCTTACCAGCAGCAGAAAACGAAGCTATTACTATTGCTAAACTACTCAATACTAAAGCTTTAACAGGCAACCAAGCCACTAAAAAAGCTATCCTTTCCCAATTACCTCAAGCCAGAATTATTCATCTAGCAACCCATGGTTTATTAGATGATTTTAAAGGATTAGGAGTACCCGGTGCGATCGCTCTTGCACCTTCTGGTAATGATAATGGTTTACTTACTGCTGATGAAATTCTCAACTTAAAACTGAATGCGGAATTAGTGGTTTTAAGTGCTTGCGATACGGGAAGGGGACGCATTACTGGAGATGGTGTAATCGGATTATCCCGTTCTTTAATTACCGCAGGAGTGCCAAGTATTATTGTTTCTTTATGGTCAGTTCCCGATGCACCTACTGCAAGTTTAATGACTGAATTTTATCGCAATTGGCAAGAGAAAAAACTCGATAAAGCGCAGGCGTTGCGACAGGCAATGTTAACCACCATGAAAAACCATCCTAATCCGAAAGATTGGGCGGCATTTACTCTGATTGGTGAGGCAGAATAAGACCCAATACTGCTCGGTTAAGCCCAAAAACGACTTGCTGAGGGAAATTTAGAATGAAGAATGAACCTGCTATATAGATTATTAATGAATGGTTCGAGGATCGACAGGGATAATTTCTGAATATCGCAGAAAGTCATCTGTGTTGAAGGTTAAAATATTATCAATATTATGGGTAATCATAGCTGCAACTAATCGAGCGTCATGGGACTTTTTTCCCATTACTTGATATTTTCTAATGAGTCTTTCCCATTGAGTATAAATAGCAGGAGTATCTTGGTAAAGAGAAAAAATATGTTTAATATCTTCAATTTCTAAGGTAGCTTGCTCAAAACTTAATCCTAAGCCATTAACTTTTACAGGTCGTGTCGCTACAACCCAAAATTCAATTAAGTTCTGAGGAACAATATAGAGTTTTTCTGAACGTTTTTTTAAGGTTTTAACGCCTTGAAGCGCACTTAAGTGCAGCGGATGGCTGGTTTGTTTTAACCTAAGAAAAATATTAGTATCAGCTAAATAGGTCATAGCATTTCATCCTCTCTGGTATAAATGCTTTCTCGACTAATAGCTTCATCAGATAAGGGTTGAGCATTAATATTAGAAGGTCGATTAATAAAGTTAGTTAATTTTCTTTCCCATTCCTCATATTCTAAAATTTGGGAGCTTTTTTGAGGTTGATTTTTTAAGGTTTGTTCAATTAACTCTTGAAGATATTGTTCAAGAGTTAAGCCTTTTAATTTGGCTTCTTCCTGAATTTTATTTTCTAGCTCTGGGTTAAGATTTAAGGTAATCATGATAGGGTTCTCCTTGATTTTAATTAATGTTGACATCCTCACCGCCGTAAACGGACGGTGATTCCTCACCACGCCACCTTTTTAGAATGGTCGCGTCAATGGGGTTGACGCTTCAGAGGATGCTGCTACCTTAGCAGTAGTCTTATGCTTTCCGACCCGTCCGTTTTGATTGTCCGAATGCCGGACGGCCACTTTGAACAAGTCGAAAAAATCTCATGTTCAACCTTATTTCCTAGAAAGTTTTACTCGTTCAAG
>NZ_SFBZ01000272.1:0-4566 GCF_007095495.1 Microcystis sp. M_QC_C_20170808_M9Col
ATCGGTTTTGGCTAATTTACCAGTGGCTTTAGCAAAGTCTCTTCCTTGACGGGGATTGATTAAGGCTACAGGTAAATCCGCTTCTTGTAATTGAATCACCAGTTCAGTTTCTCAACCTCATGTCGCTTCCAGAACGATGAGGTTGACAGTGTAGGATTTTAGGGTTTCGACCAGTTTAGATATGTCCTCCTTTGTGTTAGCAACTTTCATCGCTTTACCCATCGGACGGAGGTAAACATCTAGGGTCGCTTTACTAATGTCAATGCCTACCCATTGAGAGATATTTTCCATGATTGAACCTAACTAAAGCAAGCAGAATTGATGGTTATTTTGGAGAGCATCCCCTTGATTTTACTCATCCTTGCCCGATACGGTCTCTTAGCTTAACAATTGATTGTTTTCGCCACGACCCCGGCGACTGTTCGAGTTTTGTCAGGGAGATTATGGTTAAGCATTTAAATTGCTTGTTGAGACGAGGCAAGAGGCAAGAGGCAAGAGGCAACAGTAAAGGGATTGGGGGAGATTCGGCTAATCTTAAGAATAAGTGCTTTAAATGCGGTTGGGTTGAAGCATGAAACCCAATGCTCGCTCATGTTACGCTACCGCTAACCCATCCTACAAATAATTCTGCCTCCCTACTTAAATGCGCGGGCAGCTTAGAACTTACCTGAATAAAAGCCCCCAGAAAACATCACTTTCTAGGGGTCTAATTACAATTGACGGAAAACAAACTTATGGGGAGGTTAACCTCCAGCCACCGCAGGAACGATACTGACTTCATCGCCATCTTTTAAGGGGGTTTTTGTCCCATCGAGGAAGCGAATATCTTCACTGTTGACGTAGAAATTTAAAAAGCGCCGGGGTGCGCCCTCTTCATCGCATAAGCGGGCCTTAATACCGGGGAAACTTGCTTCTAAGGATTCGATTAAACCACCGACACTACTAGCACTACACTCGATGGTAGCGTTATTTTCTGTAAATTTTTGCAGGGGAGTAGGAATGAGAACTTTTACAGCCATAGATATTAAAAGAAAAAGTGGAAAGGACGGTAAGCTGCACGCGAATTTAAATTGCTTGTGGAGATGAGGCAAGAGGATAATCGCCCCATCATCCCCGAACATCAATTCTAGACGAGAACCTGTTGCCATTCGAGGCGTTCGAGGGTGCGGGAACGTTCTAGGGCCCGTTCAAAGCTTTCTAATTTCGGTTCGATTAACAGGGGTTCACCGATATAACCCTGTACCGCTTCTTGGGTTTTTAGACCATTACCGGTGATATAAACGACCGTGGTTTCTTCGGGGTCGATTTTACCCGCTTCTACTAATTTTTTCAAGACAGCGATAGTTGTACCGCCTGCGGTTTCCGTGAAAATGCCTTCCGTTTCTGCCAAAAGTTTAATACCTTCGATAATTTCGGCATCGGTGACGGATTCAATATTACCGCCAGTTTTACGGGCAATATCAAGGGCATAAACACCATCGGCGGGATTACCAATAGCGATCGATTTGGCGATAGTATTGGGTTTAACTGGGGCGACAAAATCCCGTCCTTCCTTGAAAGCTTGGGCAATGGGGGAGCAACCCTCCGCTTGAGCGCCACTAAAACGCACTGCTTTATCTGCCACCAAACCGACTTTGACGAATTCTTGGAAGCCTTTATAAATCTTGGTAAAGAGGGAACCACTGGCTAAAGGTGCGACAATATGGTCGGGGAGTTTCCAGCCTAATTGTTCGGCCACTTCAAAGCCTAAGGTTTTGGAACCTTCGGAATAGTAGGGACGCAGATTGATGTTGACAAAACCCCAACCGTAGGTATTGCCCACTTCTGAACAGAGACGGTTAACTTGATCGTAGTTGCCTTTAACCGCCATGACCGTGGGATTATAGATTAGGGTGCCGAGAATTTTACCCGCTTCTAAGTCGGAGGGAATGAAAACACAACAGTCTAAACCGGCGTGAGCGGCAATAGCGGCGGTGGAATTGGCGAGATTTCCCGTACTAGCACAGGAAACGGTGGTAAAACCTAATTCTTTGGCGCGGGTAAGGGCGACGGATACCACTCTATCTTTGAAGCTGAGAGTGGGCATATTGACGGCATCATTTTTAATGTAGAGATTTTTTAGACCCAAGCGCCGGGCTAAACGGTGGGATTTAACTAGGGGAGTCATACCCGTACCCACATCGATGGGATTTTCACTTTCCACCGGCAAAAAGGAACGATAGCGCCAGATGGAATTGGGACCTGCTTGAATGCTTTCTCTGGTAACGGTGCGACGGATGAGGTCGTAATCGTAGTCCACTTCCAGGGGGGCAAAGGTTTCTTCGCAGATATTCAGCGCTTTCAGGGGGTAAGAAGTCCCTCCTTCCTTAGAAACCAAGCGGGTAAAGGTGGGGATGAATTTTGAGGTTTCGATGTTTGTCGCTAGGGTCATGATTTTCCTGTCTTGCCGTCAACTGAATCTACAAGCATCCTATCACCCGCAAAATCTTGGTGTCAAATATACCCGACTATTTTTGTCGGGTATAAATTTATACAAAAATTAGGGGATAATCTGGGGAGCAGCAAGGGTTAAGGGGAGATGGTTAAGCTGCCGTGTCAGGAAACTTCGGGGTAGTTTCAGGTCAAAAAAAGAACTAGAAGAAGTTATTTAAGTTTTTTAGGAGTATATAGCCTTTTTTTGCGGAATTTTATCGAAATAAATCATAATTTACGTTTAAATAGCTTAAACAGGGGGCGATTAACTGCGGTTGCCAGAAAGTTTCTCGGTTTGCTCCGGATGATTGTCAAGAAAAGTGACAAATTATGTGATTTTGTTGAGAAATAATAATTTTTCTAGGCTGCCAAATAAAATTGACCATTTCCGGCAGGAGACTCCGAGTCAGGAGGCAGGAGTCAGGAGATTATTTTTATTTATTCTTCCTTTTCCCCACACCCCACACCCTACACCCTACACCCCACACCCTACACCCTACACCCCACACCCCACACCCCACTTCCCCATCACCCCACACCCCACACCCCACACCCTACACCCTACACCCTCTTTCAAGTCAGTGGTCAGGAGATAACTGCTTTTTGATAAAAAGTTAAGGTGGTATTGCCGTAGCGTTTCTGACGACAAATGGTTAAACCTTCTAGATTAATTGCTTGCCAAGATTTGGGATTATGTTCCACGGCAATTTCCCCCAGAGAATCTAATAAATTAGATTGAGAGATGGCAGTTAGTACCGGTAAATATAAACCGCTTTCGTAGGGAGGGTCAAAATAAATTAAATCAAAACTTTTCCCCGCTAAAGTGGCTAACTTTGTCAGTACATCCCCCCGAATTACTTGGAATTGCTGGGGAAAAGTTGCTAAATTGCGCCAATTTTCCTTGATAATTTCGCCAGCGCGTCCTGATTGTTCAATTCCGATTACTAGACTCGCACCTCGACATAAAGCTTCCGCACCCATGGAACCATTACCCGCACAAAGATCCAACCAACGACAGCCGGATAATTTCTGTTGCCAGATATTAAATAAAGCTTCTCGCACCCTTGCTGTCGTCGGACGGGTTAATTGTCCTGCTAGGGTTTTTATGGGACGATTGCCGTAAATTCTCATCGGTTAAAAGGCAAATTCAGTTAATCTTTTTTGTAATAAATCAGGAAAAAGAGCATAGTATCTTTGATTGAGAGGAGAGGGATGGGGGAGAGGCAATAAAGTCACTTTCTTTTGCTGTTTTAATCCATCTTCATCGGTAGCGGTAAGGGTAACTAGCAGTTTTTTAGTAAAGCGTTCTTTATCAAGATAGAATTTATCCACTTCTTTGGGTTTCCCGTAGGGTTCAAACCATTTAAAAGCTTCGGTGCCAAGGGTAATGATATGATCACCTTGCCAATAAAAAACTAGCAGTTTTTCTATAAATGGACGAAAACGATCTTTCACTTCCCCAGAATAAGCTTTATTACCAGGAGGTTTGTAGGGAACTGTATTAGTTAAGAAAATTCGATCGCACACCGATAATAACTCTTGACGATCATGAGATTTTCTCCCCTGCCAAGCTTGAAAAAATCCCTCTCTCACCATTCTACCGGCAGCCCCGATCAAAGGTTGTCCTGCATACACTTCATCTCGTCCTAAATCCCGCCCAAAAAAGCATAACTGACTAGCCAGATTACCTGCATACAAAACCGGTTCAAAGGGGTCTTTTTTGGCCTCGTGGTAAATTAGGGTATCGATGGGAAAATCCTCTTTTTTTGCCTCTTGGTGTACCTGTTTAATTAGGGTTTTAATATCGGCCATTATTCCAGAAATCGGTTATTAGTGGCTCTCCATTCTACTACAAAAATGAAAATTATCAGTCTTCAGTCTTCAGGAGATTATTTTTATTTATTCTTCCTTTTCCCCACACCCCACACCCTACACCCTACACCCCACACCCTACACCCCACACCCCACACCCCACACCCTACACCCTACACCCCACACCCCAATTCACTCCTCTTCCCCACACCCCACACCCCACACCCTACACCCTACACCCCACACCCCACACCCCACACCCCACACCCCACACCCCACACC
>NZ_SFBZ01000273.1:0-19337 GCF_007095495.1 Microcystis sp. M_QC_C_20170808_M9Col
AGACCAGAACAGAGTAAATCTGTTAAGGCAGGTGCGGAACCCCGCAAGGGAAAGAAGCAGAAACCTAAATCGTGAGGTTTGGGAATCGCCGTCCGTTTTACGGCGGCGAGGATGTCAACGGTCGCTTTGTCGAAACCCTAGCGGAAGAATCGCTAGTCCCGATTTATCCCCTCGGTTCTACCACCTTTAAACGCCCTCAATTAAGCGGTGCAGAACCGGATGAATGTTTTTACATTGACAATATTGAGGCGGTTCGCGGGAAAAAGCGACTGGACTTAAATGAAGACCCAGCACCCGATTTAGTCATAGAAATTGATGTCACCAGCAGTTCTCAAAATCGCCTTCAGGTTTATGCAGATCTAGGCGTGGCAGAGGTTTGGGTTTATAATGGGGAATCTCTGGTCATCCAACAATTACAAAATGGCACTTATATCACCTCCCCAACCAGTCAATTTTTTCCTAATTTACCCATCTTAGAAATTGCTATATTTTTACAACAAGCTGGCCAGACAGATTACCTAGAGTTAGTAAAAGCATTTCGGAATTGGGTAAGAAGTCAGTTGAAAAAATAAATCTGAACCGGAGTCTCAAAAATGGAAATTAACAAGTTTTCCTTTTGGGTCGTCGGTCGTCAATACCAAATTAGTTTACACTTCATCGACCCGAAGGTTAATGCGGATGGAGGGACTCGAACCCACACATCGAAAAGATACTAGAACCTAAATCTAGCGCGTCTACCAATTCCGCCACATCCGCAAATATGTCAGCTTATTCCATCATAGCATAAGATACTATAGGAAAGATAAAATTTTTTATTCTTAATAATTTTATGCTCTTAGGTTTTGTCTTTCAGTCTCCTGGCCCCGTCCTCTGGGAGATCGGACCGATTTCGGTGCGCTGGTATGGATTTCTCATCGCTATGGCGGTATTATTGGGTGTCACCCTCTCCCAGTACCTCGCCCAAAAAAGAGCGATCGATCCCGATTTAATCGCCGATTTGGCCATTTGGTTAGTAGTGGGGGCCATACCTGCAGCCCGTCTGTACTATGTTCTCTTTCAGTGGCAAGAATACGCGCAAAATCCTGCTGATATTATCGCCATTTGGAAGGGAGGTATCGCCATTCACGGGGCAATTATCGGGGGTTTGCTGGCGTCCCTAATTTTTGCCCGCGTTAATCGGGTTTCTCTTTGGCAATTACTCGATCTGGTGGCCCCTTCAGTTATTCTCGGTCAAGCGATCGGACGTTGGGGTAACTTTTTTAATTCGGAAGCTTTTGGCAGTCCGACTAATTTACCTTGGAAGTTGTTTATTCCTCCGGCTAGTCGTCCTTTAGAATATATCGCCGTCGATTATTTTCACCCCACCTTTCTCTACGAATCTCTCTGGAATCTGGGAGTTTTTGCCCTACTCATCTATCTATTTTTCTGGGGTTTAAAATACCCTAGTAAATTAAAAATTGGCACCCTTACCCTAGTCTATTTTATCGCCTACAGTCTAGGTAGATTCTGGATCGAGGGGCTACGGACCGATAGTTTAATGTTTGGTCCTTTGAAAATGGCGCAAATAATTAGTTTAGTAGCGATCGCTATCGGTATTTTCGGTTTATTCTGGTTATATAAACTGCAGCGTCCTTTACCGGATGTGGTGGCGACCGTCAGTTATAATCAAAAGTTACCCTAGCTAACCCTGACAATGGATCTAGTAACGATTTTTCAACAGGTTTTAAACGGTTTATCGATCGGTAGTGTCTATGCTATTTTTGCCCTCGGTTACACTTTGATTTTTTCCATTTTAGGGATTATCAATTTTGCCCATGGCGCAATTTTTACCCTCGGTGCCTATTTTACCTACGCTCTAGCGGGGGGAGTTTTCGGTTTTAATGGTTTATTGGCTAATGCCAAATTACCCTTTTCCTTACCCTTTTTTTTGGCACTCTTGCTAGGCTGTATCCTTTCAGGTTTCACCTCGGTTCTTCTGGAAAGATTGGCCTTTAAACCCCTCCGGGTACGGGGTTCCGATTCTCTCTTAACTCTGGTTTCTAGCCTAGGGGCAGCCGTGGTGATTGTCAATGTCATTCAATACTTATTCGGGGCAGAAATTTATACTTTTCCCGATGGGATTTATGGCAATCTTCCCCCCGCAATTAATTTCGGTACAGCCGATCGCCCCGTGGCAATTCGCACAATTCAGATTATTATTTTTCTGGTTTCAGCAGTTATGGTGGCTTTGCTAACTTATTGGGTTAATTTCACCAAAATGGGCAAAGCTTTACAAGCGGTAGCTGAAGATGTCACCACGGCCAGTTTGTTGGGGATCAATCCCGAAAAATTTATCGTGATTACCTTTTTTATTAGTGGTGCCTTGGCAGGTTTAGCAGGAACTTTAGTCGGTTCTAGTGTTAGTATCGCTGGCCCCTATTTCGGTATTGCTTTCGGATTAAAAGGTTTAGGAGTGATTGTTTTAGGGGGATTGGGAAGTATCCCCGGAGCGGTAATCGGTGGTTTATTATTGGGTATTGCCGAAGCTTTTGTTCCCGCAGAATATTCCGGTTATCGAGAGGCGATCGCTTTTGCTATTCTCTTTATTATGTTGTTAGTTCGTCCCCAGGGTTTACTAGGCAGAAAGTTAATTCAAAAAGTCTAATTCGGTTTAATTGTCCGCGAGAAAAACTGTTTTTCCCAACAAAGAAGATTGATAGGCAGCATAGGCCACTTCTAGGGCATAAAGACTGGCTTGGGGAGTAACATAGAGAGGAACCCGATCGAACAGATAATCTAGCACCATGGCGGTATCTTTGGCAAAAAGACCGCGACGGGTTTCCACTTCTAAAGCTTGGCTACCTTCACTATTAATTAACTGCCCTGTTTCCCCTTCAAAAATTAAGCTGCCCCCCTCGCCATGAATAGTGAAAGTTCGCTCATTTTGCCAAAAAACTTCGCCTTTACCGTAGGTAACTTCAGCAATTAAGCCATTTTTAAATAATAACTGCGCCTCACACAAACAGGCCAGAAAATAATCGAATTCCGGGGCATTCCAATAACGACAATGACAGGATACGGACTCCACTTCCCCAAATAAATTAGTAAAGCGATGGATACGAGAAAGGGCAGCGATCAAAGGAAAACCGAATAAATCCCGATGAAATGTCCAGCGCCGGGGTGCCGGTCTGCCGGGGGCGATCGTGGTATAACGGGCTAGGTGGATATTGCCGAGGCCGGCTAAATACTGCTGTTGGGTTTGATGCAGTCCCCCCAAAAGTTCAATATGTTCGACGTGCAGTAATTTGTTCTCGGTTTCGGCTAAGGTGATTAATTCTGCTGCCTCTTTCGGGTGAAAAGCTAGGGGATACTCGACGATAACGTGCTTACCAGATTTTAAGGCAGTACGGGCGATCGAGGCATGGGCCTGATTAACATTGGCAACGACAATCAGATCGAGATCGGGATGGCTGGCCAGGCTTACTGCCGAATCTAGGGCAGAAATTTGGTATTTTTGCGAGAAATTAGCGATCGATTCGGCACTATTACCGCTAACATACAAAAGCTGGGCGCGATCATCCGCTTGCAAGCTTTCAGCGCGACGTTGAGCGGCGAACCCTGTCCCAACTATACCAATTTTCAGGGGATGATTAGAAGTCATCGGGGGCATTCTGGCGACATTAATTATCGGGAAGTGGGGTGTGGGAAGTGGGGTGCGGGGAGATAGGGAGATAGGGGAATTTCAACTAATACCCCAAAACCCTAAAACCCCAACTCTCAACTCCTGAATACTTTCTACAGCAATTCTGCCTTTCCTAGCTTTATCTTGGCAATTAACTGATCTATTATCTCAAAAATAGCGCCCTGAAAGATGTGGGAGGGTGAATTCATATTTTTAATGGGCAACGCCAATTTTTTGCTCCTGTTTCGGTCCGAGAGCTTCTAAACCGCGATCGGTTGTCGGGGAGCATGACGACTAGGGGAAACCACCACGGGAGTTGGCGACACTGTACAGGTTAATTCTAGAGACTGTTCTAAACTAACCACCCGATTGAGTTGTTGCCATTCAGTACTAAAAGGAGGCATCGCTAGAGCGCAGGCTTTCCAATGAGCTTCGACGGGAACATCTAGTTGTTGACAAGTGCCACCGCGCCGACCTTGGGTTTGATAGTATCGGCAGTATCGACAGGAAGAGGTAAGAAAGTTTGCGGCTTGCATGGGTTGGCTTTAAAAGGAAGATGATTATAGGGAACTCAAGGGATGACTCTCTTTTCGCTCTGTGTAATATTGTCCTACCCTGTGCCAAGGGTATTTTCCTGACTACCACAGCTAGAACTGATATGCCATATAGTTTTTAGTGATCCCCAAAAAAAATTTTATTTTTAGAATCTTTTAATAGTTACTTTGCAAAAAGCAGCACTGTCTCAAAACTGAAGAGTTCAACTCAGTTGTGGCCGAGGTTATTGGGTCTAGTATCAGCAATAACAGAACGGGGATCAAGCCTTAGCTCGATAGAATTGATGAATACAGGTTCAATTAAGACAGAAAAGATCGGCCAATTGATTCCTGACTCAAAACCACTCTTTCCACAATACTATAAAAAAATTGCATCTTTTACCCCGCCCGACTGGGCAAAACAAAAAGCACAACATTGCCAACGCTCAAGCTCTCCGGAGGGAGTGGGAGACTGACAACGAGGGCAAATTGGCCAGGATCGGGTTCTATGACGTATTTTCTGGCTCCAAGTCTCTAAAATGTCCGGTTGCTGGGGATTTTCTGGCGGTTTTTCCGGGGTGACATAGCTAGGATGATCTCTGAGGGAATTAGGCGCGATCGCTTCTAGCGGAATTAACTGACTATCCTGCTGCCAACGGGCAGCAGAAAAGCGGATATCGCTCAAGGGAGTCTCTAACTGACTATTAAGCCGTTTTAATAAGCTATAGCGTTGTAAAGACAATTCCTGTGCTAAAGCGGCGCTATTGGTAGCCACCGATAAAACCCCGCGACTCAGGGAAAAAGGCCGGGTTTGCTCAAGCAGACGGGGATTAATAATTTTTGGCCACAATTGCAGCACTTGATCATAGTGGCGATATTCTTCCCAACCCGCCTGTTGAGTAATAACCGCCAAAATTTTGTCAAGAGAATGTAAAGACATAGGGAAAATCTAGGGAATACCACGGTACACTAGGACGAAAAAACCCCCTAACTTTTCAGCATAACCTTTAATACCCTCATGAAATCCGATCGATCCCCATCCCCCCAAGATTCCCCTCTCTCGATCGTCCATCAACCCAGTTCAGCCATCGATCCCGCTCGGGAACCAGAATACCTAGAAGCTGCTGTCATTAACGTCTATCCCCAAGCTGAAGATGTCTTTTTTACCCCTTGGGGTATCCGGGCAATGGTGATCTTTTTAATTGCTAATAGTCTCCTCAGTCTCAATCAATGGTTAACCAATACTACCCCCACCCCGAGGAAAACTGAGAATTCCCCCCTCGAGCAGCGCCAAAATAACTCCCGCCACCTCGATCGATTGATAGCGATCGCTCGCCCAGTACAGAAAACTCCTCAAACCAGTCCGATCGTTAATATTCCCGCTCCTCCCCTTAAAACTAGCCCGATCGCTAACATTCCCGCCCCACCAGTGGTTCAGAGTCCCCCCACCGCTATCAATCTGACTAATGCCCTCTTACCCCCGAATCCGCCACCATCCCCAATGCCGGCCCATCAATTACCCGTCAGTAAGATCAAGCAATCTTTACCCGTCGCCCCCCCGGACCCCAGTACCCCTCCAGCATCTTCCCTAGTTTCCCCACCACCACCGCCACCGCCCCAAGTCACCCCCGCCCCCTCGACCGCGATCATTAACGAACGAATGTTGGAGGAATTGCGTCAAAGAGAAGAATCACCCGCTAATTTACCCTTTTTTCAACGGGAAAAAGCCCGTCGCTTGGCCAATCAAAACCGACAGGAGGCGGTGGAGTTAATGAAACAGTTACCGCCAGAATTACAAGCATCCCCTTCTCCCAGTAGTCCGGCACCTTCAGAAACAGCCGATCCCTCCCAGTCCCCCGTCCCTAGTTCTATCATTATTGATAGGAGCGGCACTTCGGTAAACTATTAGGGTTCCTATCGGGAGGACGGCAATGGGTTTGTTAGATCGCATGGGCCAAGCAATTCGCGCCCAAGTCAATAGTCTGATTCAGGAAAATCAAGATCCCGAAAAACTGCTGGAAAAGGCGATCTTGGCGATGGAAGGGGAATTGATGCAAATGCGACAAGCCCTGGCGGCAGCCGTCGCTACCCAGAAACGTACCGAGCGCCAACGACAACAACAGGAAAAAGCGGCCCAAACTTGGCACGAACGCGCCCAATTAGCCCTACATCACGGTAACGAGGAACTCGCCCGCCAAGCTCTCAGCCAATGGCAAACCTATCAAAGTCAGATCGCCCCCCTACAAATCTCCCTGCAACAACAGACGGCTATTATACAAAAGTTAAAGAAAGAACTCTTGACAATTGAACGCAAATATGCTGAGATGAAAGCACAGAAAAGCCTTTATGTGGCCAGATTGCGATCGGCGAGTGCCAGTCAAAAAGCCCAAGAAATTATGGGCAGTTTGAACAGCAGTCAGATGGGAACTATTTTCGAGAAATTAGAAGCAAAAGTCTTAGAAGCCGAATCCCAAGCCGATTTAATCGGGTATAAAGACCCCTTAGAGCGACAATTCCAAGATTTGGAGGGACAAAAACAAATTGAAGCGGAATTACTCAAGTTAAAACAAGAAAACTTGGATGGGTGATGTGGGAAGTGGGGTGTAGGGTGTGGGGTGTGGGGTGTGGGGTGTAGGGTGTGGGGTGTGGGGAGAAAAAAGCTGTCTCCTGACTCTTGACTCCTAACTCCTATCCCCTATCCTAGCTCTCGTGGTTTATATTGGATAATAAGCCGTTAGGCAAGATAGGAAATTTTAAGAACAGTTAACTGATTTAGTACACACCGAGAGGAACAAGAGCGTCATGGGTTTATTCGATCGCCTTAGCCGAGTTGTCCGAGCTAACCTCAATGATATGGTGAGCAAGGCTGAAGATCCAGAAAAAATGCTGGAACAAGCTGTCAGTGATATGCAAGAGGATCTAGTACAGGTACGTCAAGCGGTCGCTAGAGCGATCGCCGAACAACGACAAACGGAACAAAAATACAGCAAAGACCAGTCAGAAGCCAATAAATGGGAACAAAGAGCCAAATTAGCCCTTTCTAAAGGGGATGAAACTCTCGCCAGGGAAGCTCTTAAACGCAAGAAAGATTTCACGGAAACCGCCGCCATTCTCAAAAATCAACTGGATCAGCAAACGGTACAGGTAGAAAGTCTGAGAAAAAACTTGATCGCGCTCGAAAGTAAGATTTCTGAGGCAAAAACCAAGAAAAATATGTTAGTAGCTCGCTCCAGAGCCGCAAAAGCTAACGAAGAAATCCAAAAAACCCTCGGCAGTATCGATACCAGTAGTTCCATGTCCGCTTTTGAGCGCATGGAAGAAAAAGTTGTGCAGATAGAAGCCCGTAGTCAAGCGATCGGTGAATTGGGTGGCATCGACATGGAACGTCAATTCGCTGCACTAGAATCGGGTAGCGATGTGGAGGATGAATTAGCAATGCTGAAAGCACAAATGTCCGGGGGAGCATTACCGGGTACAGCTTCTAGTCAACCCACTTTACCCCAAGCAACCACCGTCAGGGATTCGGCAGTGGATGCAGAATTAGAGGAATTGCGATCGAAGTTAAAAGAACTGTAAAACTTTGAGAGCGTCGAGACGTACTATCTACGGTACGTCTCTATTTATTAATTTTGTTGTTGAGATAGGGAATATTAATTGCTAGTCATAATTAACCATCACTATTATGCGGGATGATTTATATAATTTACGTTCCTCAATTATCGAAGTAATTGCCTTACAAAAAAGAGCCGAACAACAGTACAACCAAGCACAAGCTGAGGTTTTAAAATGGCAAGAAAGAGTTAAACTCGCTCTAGATAAAGGTGATGAGTCTCTGGCACAAGAAGCTAATATAAAGAAAAAACATCACATTAATACCGCAAATATTATTAAAAATCAACTGGAAAAACTGAATATCCAAGTTGATAAACTGAAAGAAAAATTGCCAATTTTAGAAAGAAAGATTAACGAAAAAAGTATCGGCAGTATAGATACTAGCATTGACAAGGCGGTTTTTGAAGTCCCAGAGGGAAAAGTTAGACAATTGCAAGATCCTAGTCAAATTTATGACGAATTGGACGGGATAGCAATCGAAAAGAAATTACCAAGATTAGACATGGCCGAAATAATCACTTTACAAAAAAGAGCAGAACAACAATATAATCAAGAACTAGCGGAAATTTTAAAATGGGACAGGAGAGCTAAATTAGCTAGATCTGAAGTAGATTATTCCCTTGTTAGAGAAGCTTTTAGACAAAAAGAGAATCATATTAATATCGCCAATATTATCAAAAGTCAGATAGAACAAATTAAAACTCAAGTCGATACTTTACAAAAAAACTTAACTATTTTTGAGAATGGGAACAATAGTATTTACCGTTCAGCTTTTGAGCGCATGGAAGCAAAATTTATCCAGTTAGAAGCCAGTAGTCAAGCTGACGGTGAATTGGTTGACATCGATCCACTAGAAGCGGGTAGCGATGTGGAGGATGAATTAGCACTGCTAAAAGCACAAATGTCTGGGGGAATATTACCCAGTACAGCTTCTAATCAAAGCAATTTACCCCCAGCAACTACCGTCAGGGATTCAGCAGTAGATGCAGAATTAGAGCAATTGCGATCGAAGTTAAAAGAAATGTAAAACTTTGAGATTGTCGAGACCTATTACAGCCTTTCTCATCAATATGAAGTATAACCTAAATTGGTATCTACGACTGAAAACTGACTACTGTTAAACTTTCCAGCGTTTCCCAGAACAAAAACTTTGTACCTCATCATTAGAAAAAAATTCCCAAGCAGTGCCGCTCAAAACCCTTTAATTCTGAAGATAATCCTAAGATTCACCCCGAAAAAGAGCCAGAAAGGTGAGGATAGCTAGGATGGAAGTGAAAAGCAATTTTGACTCGAAATTATCCCAAGGGATCGATCGCATTTAACGAAACCCTTACCCCAACAGCATAGGACAAGAGAAGGACTTATTAAGGAGAAACCCAGCCATGAAAATCGGCGTAATCAAAGAAAGTGACCAAGGCGAGGCGCGGGTGGCGCTAGTGCCGGATACCGTCGCCCGTTTAGTCAAGGCGGGATTTGAGGTAATTGTCCAAAATGGGGCGGGAATTAGCGCTAACTTTGCCGATAGTGCCTATAGTGCCGTGGGAGCCGCCCTGAGCGAAAACAGCGAATATATCTATGAAACTGCCGATATTATTCTCAAAGTGGTCCCTCCTAGCGATAGCGAGATCGATCGCCTCAAAAATGGTGGTATCCTCATCGGCTTTCTCGATCCCCTGCGTCAACCCCGGCGCATTGCCAAATTAGCCGAGCGCGGGATTACAGCTTTGAGCATGGAATTAATTCCCCGCAGTAGTCGCGCCCAGAGCATGGATGCCCTCTCCTCTCAGGCTAACCTCGCCGGTTACAAAGCGGTACTCCTCGCCGCCGTGCAGCTGCCGAAAATGTTCCCGATGATGACTACCGCCGCCGGTACGATCGCCCCCGCCAAAGTGCTGGTATTGGGGGCAGGAGTTGCTGGATTGCAAGCTTGCGCTACCGCCCGCCGTTTGGGGGCAGTGGTGGAGGCTTTTGATATTCGTCCCCAAGTCAAAGAAGAAGTGCAGAGTGTCGGGGCGAAATTTATTGAAATGCCCCTAGAAGAAGATACCGTCGCCGATAACGGTTACGCCAAAGAGGTTTCTCTTAGCACACAGGAGCGCATTTGTCAAGCCCTAACGGAACCAATTAAGCGGGCTGATGTGGTGATCACCACCGCCCAAGTACCGGGGAAACAGGCCCCGCTGCTAGTCACCAAAGAAATGATCGCCACCATGAAAGCGGGGTCGGTAATCGTTGATTTAGCGGCGGAACAGGGCGGAAATTGCGCCTACACCCAACCGGGACGAGAAATCATCGTTAATGGGGTAAAAATCGTCGGAGCCGTTAATCTTCCTGCCACAGTGGCCACCAATGCCAGCCAGATGTACGCCAAAAACCTGCAAATGCTGCTACAACTTCTAGTCAGCAAAGACGGCAGTTTAAACCTCGATTTTGCCGATGACATCATTGATAGTGCCTGTGTCACCCACGCTGGCGAAATCCGCAACCAACGCATTAAATCCGCCCTCAGTGAACAGTTATCCGCTTTTTAGCTATCAGGATTCAGGAGGCAAAAGGCAAAAGGCAAAAGGCAAAAGGCAGCTTTGTTCTCCCCAATCCCCCACTTCCCCATCCCCCCAATCCCCCACTTCCCACTTTCCCTATCCCTTATTTCTTTAACCAATGACTGCCCAACTTTTAACCGCTTTAGTGGTATTTGTCCTCGCTTCCTTTGTCGGTTTCGAGGTGATCAATAAAGTTCCTCCCACTCTCCATACACCCCTGATGTCGGGAGCGAATGCAATTTCAGGTATCGCCGTTGTCGGTGCGCTCCTCATCGCCGGAGGCACGGATTGGCATGAATTAACCGTAATTTTAGGGTTAATTGCCGTTATTTTGGCGATGGTTAACGTGGTCGGTGGTTTTGTCGTTACCGATCGAATGCTGCAAATGTTCAAGAAAAAAGAGGCTAAATCATGAATAATGCCCTTATCACAGGGATCGAGTTATCCTATCTACTCGCCGCCATCTTATTTATCATCGGTCTTAAACAATTATCTTCCCCCGCTACTGCCCGTCAAGGCAATTTTCTGGCTGCGATCGGGATGCTAATCGCCATTATTGCCACCTTAATCAATCAAGAAATCCTCAGCTATGGTTTAATCGCCGTGGCGTTGGTGATTGGCTCAATTATCGGCTTGGTTTCGGCGCAAAAAGTCCCGATGACAGCTATGCCCCAAATGGTGGGGATTTTTAACGGTTTAGGCGGTGCTGCCAGTGCTTTAATTGCCATCGGCGAATACTGGCGTTTACTGCAAAGTGGTGAAAATATTGCCTTTGACTCGATACTGATCGCTATTTTGGGTGTATTGATCGGTGGTGTCACTTTTACCGGTAGTGTCCTCGCTTTTGCCAAATTACAGGAATTAATCAGTGGCGCGCCCGTAACTTTTCCTTTCCAACAACCCTTTAACATTCTCTTGCTACTCACCTTTTTAGGGGGTAGTGTCTATCTCTTTTTTGATCCCACCTCGATCGATGTTTTCCTGACCTTGGTGGCACTTTCCCTAATTTTCGGGGCTTTATTCGTGCTTCCCATCGGCGGCGGCGATATGCCCGTGGTTATCTCCCTCTTAAACTCTTTTTCGGGACTTGCCGCCAGCGTAGTCGGTTTTATCCTGATGAATAGTATGCTGATCATCGCCGGTGCTTTGGTGGGTGCGTCGGGGATTATCCTGACTCAGATCATGTGTAAAGCCATGAATCGATCGCTGGCTAGTGTACTATTTGGGGCATTCGGTACAGGTGCTAGTGCCGGGGGCGAAGCGAGCGCCACTTCTAGCCTTGATAAATCGGTTCATGCTATTGATTCAGAAGAAGGGGCAATGATGCTCGGTTATGCGCGTTCTGTGGTGATTGTACCCGGTTACGGCATGGCGGTGGCCCAAGCACAACACGCAGTGCGAGAATTGGCTGAACAGTTGGAAAAAAATGGCGTTGAGGTTAAATATGCTATTCACCCCGTGGCGGGAAGAATGCCCGGCCACATGAATGTATTACTGGCCGAAGCTAATGTTCCCTATCCGCAACTCTACGATATGGATGATATTAATCCTGAGTTTGAGCGTGTCGATGTGGCCTTAATTATTGGGGCGAATGATGTGGTTAATCCCGCTGCCCGTCACGATAAAGCTAGTCCCATTTATGGAATGCCAATCCTCGACGTGGATAAGGCACAGCACACGATCGTGATTAAGCGCAGTATGCGATCGGGTTTTGCCGGGGTAGAAAACGAATTATTCTACAATCCCAAAACCTTTATGCTCTTCGGTAGCGCTCAAGATGTGGTAGCACAATTAGTATCACAAGTCAAGGATTTGTCATAATTCTTGACAAATAGGACGGGGTTTTCACCCCGTCTTTTTTTTATCGGATTTTCCAGAGTGTGAATTTAATTTTGTGCAACTAACTACTTAAAGATAATCAAGAACTAATTCCCCTTTGCTGACTTTTTCGGTAATTAAAGTTCTGACTAACTCTAATTCTTCTAGGGTCACTTTACCATCAGATCTCATAGCTAGAGCGATTCTTTCCCTTTCCCCTTGAGTGATCACGCCATCAACACTAGCCTGTTCGATAATAGCCCGCAACTTTTCTAGTTCCTGTTGTTCTTCTGCGGTTAATTCTGCTTGATTAGGACGAGATATTTCCATAAAAATTTCTCCTTGATTGATCAACACAAACTTGGTAATTTTTTCTAAGTAGTGGAACCCATGGCAGTTATCCCCAGTCAGCATCAGCAATCAGGGACAATGATTTTAGCAAGAGCTAGACCTTGATTCTTGACAGGGAGCCACTAAACCTGAATAGATGATCGATGATAACTGATAGAGCTTACAGTATAGTGATTAATAGAAGCAATTTGCAAAGAATTATCGAGATAAAGAATGGATATTCGATCGACTGACACCTCGCTCCTTACTTGGACAGGAGATACTTTAGCCCTAGGTTTACCAGAAGGAGCCATCGAGATTGCAGGAGAATTGGCAGAATTAAACGATAAACTAGGGGGAAACCTAGGGGATCTCATCTCCGAGACGGAATTCGAGGGAAAATTAGGCAGCAGTGCGGCGACTCGTCTAGGTGGTGGTCCGATTCGCAAATTAATCCTGGTGGGATTGGGAAAAACTGCCGATTTCGACCTGCAAACCCTGCGTCTAGCGGCTGCTGCGATCGCTCGTCTGGCCAAACAACAAAAAAGCCAAGCTCTGGCCATCAGTTTACCGGTAGTTGGCGATCAGTCCGCCACTGCCGGAGCAATCACGGAAGGGCTGCTGCTGGCCACTCATCAGGATACCCGCTTCAAGTCCACTAAGGAGGAAAAAGGAGCCAAATTAGAAACCGTCGAGTTATTGGGTTTAGGAGAGCAAGCATCGGCGATCGCCAAAGCCGAGCAAATCTGTTCCGGGGTGATTCTGGCCAGAGAATTAGTCAATGCTCCCGCGAACACCGTCACCCCCCTGACCATGGCAGAAACCGCCGAGCAAATTGCCGCCGAATACGGATTAAGTCTCAACATTCTGGAACAGGAAGAATGCGAAAGCTTGGGCATGGGAGCCTTCCTAGGAGTGGCCAAAGCCTCGGATATTCCCCCAAAATTCCTTCATTTAATCTATAAACCCCAAGGAACCCCGAAACGTAAACTAGCAATCGTCGGTAAAAGTTTAACCTTTGATTCCGGCGGTTTGAATATTAAAGGGGCTGGCAGTGGCATCGAAACCATGAAAATGGATATGGGGGGTGGTGCCGCCACCCTAGGCGCAGCCAAGGCGATCGCCCAATTACAGCCAGAAGTGGAAGTACACTTTATCTGTCCGGCTACAGAAAATATGATTAGTGGTCGCGCTATGCACCCCGGGGACATTTTAACCGCTTCTAATGGCAAAACTATTGAAGTCAATAACACCGATGCCGAGGGACGATTAACCCTGGCCGATGGTTTGGTTTTTGCGGAAAAATTAGAGGTGGATGCGATCGTAGATCTAGCCACTTTAACCGGGGCCTGTGTCATCGCTTTGGGGGACGATATCGCCGGTTTATGGAGTAGCGATGAGAGTCTCACTGTTCAACTCCAAGAGGCCGCTAAATTAGCCGGCGAAAAATTCTGGCCAATGCCCCTAGAAGAAAAATATTTCGAGGGGATGAAGTCTCAAATTGCCGATATGAAAAACACCGGCCCGCGCCCCGGCGGTTCCATTACAGCCGCTTTATTTTTGAAGCAATTCATTAATAATACTCCCTGGCTCCACCTAGATATCGCAGGACCGGTCTGGTCCGATAAAGAAAATGGCGTTAATAATTCCGGGGCCACCGGTTTTCCCGTCCGCACTCTAGTTAATTGGGTAATGGCCAATAATTAAGTTATCGGTAAGCAGTAAGCGGTATTAGGTGAGGAGTATTTTCACTGTTTACTGTTTACCGATCCCTGAAAAATCTGCCCCACCCCTCACCCCTATCTCAAGGTCGCGAGAGGACTCCCGTTAAACTGCGTAGCGGTTAACGGGAGATGAATCGCGACCAGAATGAAACTAACGCAGTAGCCTTTCCACTTTTGGGGAGTTTTGGTTCTCGACGTATTTTTTTAGTTGTTCGACAGTAACGTCGCCACAACTAGCCACGAAATAAGCTCCCGCCCAAAAATAGGGTTTGTTGTCGAAATACTTTGCCGCCAAATCCGGAAATTCTTGTCTAATTAAGCGACTACTAACTGTTTTAAGGTTAGCGATTAGTTTGGTCCATGATTGTAATTAGTTGATATACTAGGCAGTAAGTGTTACAATTTAACTATACATCACATCACGAAACTAACGACAGTGATAACGCTTACCTACCAGTACAAACTAAAGGTAAACAAGAAACAGGAACGAGAGATTGTCCACATTCTTGATGTTTGTAAGAGCGTTTATAATTACGCGCTCTCGGAACGGAAAGATTGGTTAAACTCTCGAAAGTGTCTTGCGGATCGCTGTTCGCTAGTTTCTGAGTACATAATTCCTGCGGATCAACCCTATCCAAATTACTTCGTTCAAGCTAAAAATCTAACGGAAGCTAAAAAAGTTTACCCGATATTAAAGACGGTTAACGCTCAAGTCTTACAGCAAGTTTTAAAAACTGTAGATAAAGCGTTTGACCACATGAAATCGAAAGGCTTCGGCTTTCCTAGATTTAAGAAAAAGATGCGAAGTTTTGTTTTCCCCGCGCTCTCGAAAAATTTTCTAGGTGACGAATACTTAAATTTTCCACAATTGGGAAAAATTCGGATTAGGAAATCTAGGGAGTACCCGTCTGGGTTTGAGCCTAAACAAGCTCGAATTATCCAAAAAGCGTCGGGATTTTACGTTTTGGTTTCTTTCCAATCTACGGAATTAGTTCCCGATATGACAGTAGGGAAGACCTGTTTAGGAATTGACGCGGGAATTGAGAGTTTTGTCGCTACTTCACGGGGAGATTTAATCAAAGCCCCTCGATTTTTGTTGAAAGTACAGAGTAAGCTTAAATTGCTACAAAGACGCTTGAAACATCAAGTCAAAGGCTCGAACAATTGGTTGAAACTCCAAGATAAGATAGCGAGATTACACGAAAAAGTGTCTAATACTCGTAGAGATTGGCATTTTAAGTTAGCTCATTACCTTTGCGATCTCGCTGATAATATCTTTGTTGAAGATATTAACTTCGTTTCCTGGTCTAGAGGGATCGTTAGAAAACAATCTCTGGATTCAGGTATCGGTAGTTTTATTAACGAGATATTACCGTTTGTCGCTTGGAAATGGGGAAAATATTATCTTAAGGTTGATAAAAACGGAACCTCGCAAGAGTGTCCGAATTGTGGCGCAATTACTGGTAAAAAAGCGTTATCGGAAAGAGTTCACCGGTGTGATTCTTGCGGCCACATTGAACCGAGAGATACGGCATCAGCGAAGGTAATTGAGAACCGAGGAAAAAACGCGGTCGGACTGACCGTGTTAGAAAACGCTCGCGGAGGCGATTTGACGGGGATCGACTGGGTTAAACTCGGTCGATCTAGTTAAAAGCCTAAGAACCGAGAATCCCCCGCTACACCGCGCGAGCGGTTAGCGGGGGAGAGTCAATCCCCGATAACTGATAACTGCTAGACTAATTGGGTGATGCTTGCAAGATTAATAAAACCAGTGTCGAGATTAGAATGCAGGGACTTTTAAGAAAACTTTGGCGCGCGATCAAAAACTTTTTTACCCGACTTTTGGGGGGACAAGGGGGAAAGGGGAGAGTACAAGCGATCGAATCTGTTCCCCTAACCGATACAGATTACGAGTTTCTCTATATGCAGTTACTCGATGGAGTGGCCCATGGTTGGCACGAAGGCAGAATTCTGAGATTTTTTGAGAAATTGGGCGATCGAGGTCGGCAAAAAGATTGGGTAGAATGGTTAGAGCGTTTTGGAACCCGTCTGCAATCCTCCGCTTCCCTTAACCAACTTCTCGCCACCAGAATGATCCGTTTAGGAGAATTAGCCCGCGCTTTCCCGGGGATTGAACGTATTGGTGAAGCTTCCTACGAGATCGGTTATCAACTCTACACCAAAGAAACTGCCACTTTAATCTGGGAATACGCCGGCGAAGATGAGGCCCCGGGTAGTTATTCCCAGCCGCAACCCCCAGAAAATCTCTCATATTCGGGTGAAACTAGCGATTTTAACGGTGCTGACCCAGAAAATCCCCAATTAGAAACCCTGACCCTCGATGAATTATTTAACCGTCTGCAAAACGATCCTACCCTGGCGGGCCAAATGGCCGAACAATTAGGCATCGAAAATAAGGACGCAGAAAGCATTATTGATAGTCTCATCGCTCAATTTTCCCCACTGTCAGGTAAAAACCCTGAAACTGCCGAAGATTGGTTTAATCAGGGCTTAGAACAGGCAAATTTAGGCAATTGGTCAAATGCGATCGCTGATTGGGAACAGGCCTTGACGATCGATCCCCAATTAGCCTCGGCCTGGCATAATCGTGGTAGTGCCTTAGCCATGATTGGTAACTACGAAGAAGCTTTAAATAGTTATGATCGCGCCCTAGAAATCACCCCCAACGATCACCAAATCATTAACGCTAGAGGCAGCGCCCTATACGGACTGCAACGTTGGCAAGAGGCTTTAGAATGTTGGCAACAGGTGCTAGAAGCAGACGATAATTTTTATCAAGCTTGGTACAATCGCGGCAGTACCCTAGAAAATTTAGGCGAAACCCAAGCAGCGATCGCCTGTTATCAAAAAGCTTTAGGGATTGCGCCAGATTTTGAGCTTGCCCAAACCCGTCTAGAGGCTTTACTAGAGCAAAAACCGCCCGAAGACGACGGTAATCCCCCCGCCTGATTCAATCTGAACTTGAGCAGTGAACAGCCTACAATGAGGAGAGGATAGAGACTAATTTTAATGAATCATGCCCAGCAATGAGTATAAAAAGCAAACCTCCTTCACAATCTCGCCTGATCGGTAATGTTTTATTAGCCGTAGGCGGCTTATTTCTGATTGTTAACCTTCTTTTCCCGCAATTATTTGGCCCTAGCGTCCCCAAAGTTCCCTATAGTCTTTTTATCGACCAAGTGGAAGATGGCAACGTCGCTAGGGTATCCGTGGGACAGAATGAGATTCGTTATCAGCTTAAAAACGACCAAGAGGGCAACTACGGACGAATTTTCAGCACTACACCGATTTTTGACCTAGAATTGCCCAAACGTCTAGAAGCTAAGGGCGTAGAATTCGCCGCCGCGCCACCACCAAAAAATGGCTGGATTGGCAGTGTCCTTAGTTGGGTGATTCCTCCCCTGATTTTTGTTGGTATTTGGCAATTTTTCCTCGCTCGCAGCGGTGGCGGTGGTCCGGCCGGGGCTTTATCGATTACCAAAAGTCGCGCTAAAGTCTATGTGGAAGGAGACACCACCAAAACCACTTTTAAAGATGTGGCCGGTGTGGAAGAAGCGAAAACCGAATTAGCCGAAATCGTCGAATTTCTCAAATATCCCCAACGTTACATTCAAATCGGGGCGCGGATTCCCAAGGGTGTCCTCTTAGTCGGTCCGCCGGGGACAGGGAAAACCCTGCTGGCAAAAGCAGTAGCGGGAGAAGCGGGAGTTTCTTTTTTTAGTATCTCGGGTTCGGAATTCGTGGAACTCTTTGTCGGTGCGGGTGCGGCCCGAGTGCGAGATCTGTTTGAACAGGCCAAGAAAAAAGCCCCCTGTATTATTTTTATCGATGAATTAGACGCGATCGGTAAATCTCGCGCTAACGGTAATTTTATGGGGGGTAACGATGAACGGGAACAGACTTTAAACCAATTATTGACGGAAATGGACGGTTTTAACGCTGGTGATGCGACGGTGATCGTGCTGGCCGCTACTAATCGCCCCGAAACTCTTGATCCCGCCCTTTTACGCCCCGGCCGTTTTGATCGTCAAGTGTTAGTTGATCGCCCCGATCTGGCTGGACGCTTAAAAATCCTCGAAATCTACGCAGGTAAGGTAAAATTAGGATCGGGTGTGGATTTAAAACAGATTGCTACCCGTACCCCCGGTTTTGCTGGTGCTGACTTAGCTAATCTAGTCAATGAGGCAGCTTTATTGGCAGCGCGCAATCAACGCAGCACCGTCGCCCAAGAGGACTTTAATGAGGCAATCGAGCGGGTAGTGGCCGGTTTAGAGAAGAAAAGCCGGGTTCTCTCGGAAAAAGAGAAGAAAATCGTCGCTTATCACGAAGTTGGTCACGCTCTCGTCGGTGCAGTTATGCCGGGGGGTGGTAAAGTTGCTAAGATTTCGATCGTGCCTCGCGGCATGGCAGCCCTCGGTTATACCCTGCAAATGCCCACGGAAGACCGTTTCCTGATGGATGATACGGAATTACGCGACCAAATTGCTACTCTTTTAGGTGGTCGGGCCGCCGAAGAAATTGTCTTTGGTAGTATTACTACTGGGGCCGCTAATGACCTGCAGCGGGCGACGGACTTGGCCGAACGCATGGTGACGACCTATGGTATGAGTAAGACCCTGGGTCCCCTGGCCTACGAAAAAGGTCAACAGAATAGTTTTTTGGGAGATGGCATGATGAATCCCCGGCGTTTGGTGAGCGATGACACGGCCAAAGCGATCGATAATGAAGTGAAAGAGATTGTCGAAAATGGTCATCAGCAAGCCCTAGATATTCTCGCTCAAAATCGCAATTTACTCGAAGAAATTGCCCAAGAAATCCTCAGTAAAGAGGTGATCGAAGGGGAACAATTGCAGGCTCTGCTCGATCGCGTTAAACCCCTCGATCGAGAACCTGTTAATGTTTAGATCGATTTGATTTTTACCTTACCCCATCTTTGTTCAAGATGGGGTTTTTTCTATCTCAATGGAACGAGAGGACTCCCGTTAAACCGCTACGCAGTTAACGGGAGATGAATCGCGACCAGAATGAAACTAACGCGGTAGCGTTTCCACTTTTGGGGAGTTTTGGTTCTCGACGTATTTTTTTAGTTGTTCGA
>NZ_SFBZ01000274.1:0-15164 GCF_007095495.1 Microcystis sp. M_QC_C_20170808_M9Col
GGGGGGGAGTAGGGGGGGGGGGGTTGCGAGGCAAAATATTTCACAGTTAGCTCTCGGGAAAACTCCGGTGCTGACAGAGTAGTTAACTACCTCATTGGTAGTCATCTGTACCTGAGCGTTGGCATTCAAAATCACTTGATTACCATTTGTGCGAACACAGGTATAAAAACCGCCCACATTGTTAAGATTGTCGGGGATTTGGATAAAACCCGTAGGACAGTTGGGGTTATTAACAGTCGCTGCTAACATATCGGTGACGGGGGAATGTTGCCAAGTAGCAACATTTGCGGGGGTGGTGTAGTTGCCATTAGCGTCCAAGTTTGGACCAAAGCGCCACAAGACTCGCGGACCGGTCAAGCTACTTTCAAGGCCTGGGGAGGTGGTATAGTAAACGATCTGTTCATTGAGCGGAGCCTGACCAGGATTGTTGGGGTCGGGAATTCTGAAAGCAAGAACTGCTTTCGCTCCTGGGGGTACTTTAGTACTCGTGATCGCATCTTCAGTCCCAGCGATAATTCTTGCTCGTCTCACTTCATCTGAAACAAACTCTAGAGTACGATTAAGATTATTCCGGATTTCACTATCGGCATTAGCTCGATAGTTACTTCTGAGCAGGTTAATCAAGCCATTTCCCGCCATCAAGACGGCAATCAGCATCATCAAACCTGCCAGTAAGACTTCTGTAATCGTGAAACCCGGTTGCAGACGACGATGAGCGGATTTTTTCTGCAAACGACCTAAGTGATTGATGTACTCTAAAAAAAAACGCATAGCTTTAACCTGTCCCGATTCCCATTTTATATACTTGCCTAAATATTTAACATTTATTGCAGTCACAGAGATTTTATTAAACTATCGGTCAATCAAGTCGAAAAGGGTTTTCGGAAACCAGTGAAAATTTACTACTACCTACTTCCTTCACAATTTCCCCAGAAAACTCCCGATCAAAAATGTCTTCACCTAACTAACTTCACCACTAACTACACAATAGACCGAGAAAATCCTCTAGATAGTGATTTAGGTGTGGCCAGAGAGGTGATTTTGATCAAAGCTATTAATCGCTTTGGGAGTAAGTGATTTTACAGGTGAGTTTTTCGGTACACTTGTATTGGTATAATTGTTGACCGTCAAGGAGATAAGAAGGCACAAGGACTGGTTACAATCAAGAATGAGTAATTTTTCGATCGATGTCATCTAAAAATAATCATGCGTCTCTTACACACCATGCTCCGGGTCAATAACTTGCAGGAATCTCTACAATTTTACTGCGATGTGCTAGGAATGAAGTTACTACGCCAGAAAGACTATCCCAATGGTCAATTTACCCTCGCTTTCGTCGGTTATGGCGATGAAGCTAATCATGCTGTCATCGAACTGACCTATAATTGGGGAGTTGATCGCTATGAAGTCGGTAATGCTTACGGTCATATTGCCCTAGGCGTGGATGATATCTATAGCACCTGTGAGAAAATTAAAGCTCTTGGTGGCAATGTCACCCGGGAACCAGGCCCGATGAAACACGGTTCTACGGTGATTGCTTTTGTGGAAGATCCTAATGGCTACAAGATCGAGTTAATTCAAGTAGGAACCCAAGCTGCTGCCGTGGCTACGGCTTAAATTTATTGCCATCAAAAGCTTATGTCTGTTGAAATTGAACGGAAGTTTCTGGTTAAAGGGGATTCTTGGCGATCGCTTGCTCCTGGCAAGTTGTATCGTCAGGGATATATTCCTACCCAAGATGGATTGACAACTGTGCGAGTTCGTGTAGTTGGAGATCGGGGTTATTTAACCATTAAAGGCAAGACTGAGGGCATTAGTCGTCAGGAATTCGAGTATGTAATTCCCCTAGAAGATGCGGCGCTCATGTTAGAAAACCTCTGTAAGAAACCTTTAATTGAAAAGATTCGTCATCGCATTTCTCTGGATAATTTAACTTGGGAAGTTGATGAATTTTTAGGGGATAATCAAGGTTTGATTATGGCTGAAATTGAGTTAGAACAAGAGGATCAAGTCATTACTATTCCTGATTGGATCGGCGAAGAAGTCACGGGAGATGAGCGATACTACAATATCAATTTACAGGAATCTCCCTATAAAATGTGGTCATTGTAGGATTAATTTCTTTCGGGGTTAACTCTGGGTGGATACGGCTTTTTCTGATTCGTTTAGCTTATTCGTTACCCGTCGGAGAACGCCATTAATAAAGCGATAACCTTCATCATCAGAATAACGTTTTGCTAATTCGATTGCTTCATTAATCGCTACTTTTTGAGGTAGATCGAGATAGAGCATTTCTGCCACGGCAATTTGGAGGATATCCCGATCGATTCTTGGTAAACGATGTAGTTGCCAATCCACTAAAGCGCTGGTTAATTCCTGTTCGATTTCCGCACGACGACGATAGACTGTACCGATTAATTCTAGGGCATATTCTCGCACTTCGTACTGACTAGATAACTGGACAATTTCGGGAAAATCTATCACGGTTCCTAAACGATTAATCGCATTGTGAGTAAGAGAAATCGCTTCTTTTACCATGGTTTGGGCGCTTTTTAGATTTGTCGCCTTAGTATCACTAGCGAGAATCCGTTCATTACCACGACTAATTTCGGCGGCGGCGGTTTCTAGGGTTTCTTGAATTTCTAGGGTTAAGGTTCTAACCGCGACTAAAATTAAATCGTTTAAAGTTTGCTGTTCTAGGTTTTCAGGATTGCCTTTAATCTGACTTAAACTCAAAAGGGCAAGTTCTCGAGCAATGCGGCGGGGTTGTTGACGGGGAGACATAGAGCTTTACAAGTAGAGGAAAGAAAATTAGACAACTTTATTGATCGCTATTCGGTTGGGTTAATTTTTCTCGGCGATCAATCTTGACTTTCAGATCAATTCTTGACTAACCTCTATTCTAGCATAAAAGCTGCCAAGATTTAACTTTTCAGGTTTTAATTAGACAAAAGACAATATCTATCTTGAATCTCCCCTAATTTAGTCTCAGCTTCTTGAGCATTAATAGCTAATTGGGCAAACTCTAGAAAGCGTTTTAATTCCTTGCGTAATAAATTCCTTTCTACTTCCCAGGTTTCTCGATCTAAGGTCGGTGGCATAACAATCATATCAAATAAAGTGGCCTGTTTTTTATCCGGATGGGGTCGCAATATTCGCCCGCGACGCTGAATAAATTGTCGAGGATTACCACTACTAGCCAGAATGACTGCGTTTTGAATTGATGGCAGATCTACTCCCTCATCTAAACATCTAATTGCCACTAATCCTTGTAGATAACCCTCCTCAAATTGTTGGCGAATTTTTTCTCGTTCTTCTAGGGAAGTTTCTGCGGTGTAGGTGGCAACTCGATAACCTAATTGATTGCCTAATAAATGAGTAACTGCCTCTACTTGACGACGATAATTAGCAGTATAATTTTCCACATAACCATCCCCACAATAAAATAAAGTATGATCCGTATCTAAACGCTCTTGCATCAGTTGTTGTAAAGCCTGTAATTTATTACTTGCTGAACCAACTAATCGTGACCTTTGCATTAACAAAGCGGTGAGGTTTTCATTGCCATTGAAATTACTATTTTTCTGCAAAGTCCAGCCGATTCTTTGGGTTAATTTTGCGTATAATAAAGCCTCACCGTCGGTTAATTCAACCAAGACTGGATAATAAAAATAATTAACTAAAGCTCCTTTACTAATAGCATCAGCTAGAGTAAATTCTGGTTGTAGAATTTGTCCAAAATAATCAAGAATAGCGTCGGTTCCTTCCTCATCAAAATATCTTTCAGGAGTAGCGGATAAAGCCAATCTTAGACCTAAAGAACGGGGTAATAATTCTTCTAATCGGGGGGAACCTAAATTATGTGCTTCATCACCAACGATTAAAGTTTTATCGGGAAAAAATTTTATTTGTGATTGAAACCCTTCACTGATAAAAGTTGAGTTAGTAGTTAAAATAGTGACAAATTTTTGATTACCCGCTTGCACATTATATAACTCTGTGGCTAGTTGACTTTGCCATGTATGGACACTTTCGTAGGCTAAAATCGGTTTAAGATTAAATTTTTCCGCTTCTCGTTGCCATTGATTGACTAGGTGACGATAGGGGCAAATTACTAATAATACTTGCAGTTCTATCGCTTCGTAAAGTTCCATGGCAATAGCTAAAGCAGTAATAGTTTTACCGCTGCCGGTGGCCATTTTTAAAGTTCCCCGTCCCCGATTACGAAACCAACTGATAATCGCTGTATTTTGGTAGTCTCTCAATTCCAAATCGGGGGGAATTCTAGGAATACCAGAGGGATTAACTCGATAGAATCCTCGCAATTCAGCAACTTGTCTGAGCTTGCGAGAACTCAGAAAATCTCTAGTTATTTTTTCCCAATCTATCCAGCAACTATTCATAATATAGCGTTTTTCAGTCTGCTGAGGTACAAAAGTTATGGGTTTTAGGCAAAAGGCAAGAGGCAAAAGGCAAAGGGGAAGAAAAACAGGTGTACCTCACTAGCTTAGGAAACGCTATAGATAAATAGGTAGGTATTGAAAACTTTCAGATTCCCCCGCCTATCGGCACCCCCCTTATCAAGGGGGGCAGGGGGGATCGAACCTAAAATCCATTTTTAATTTAATTATAACCAGCTACTTAAGTAAAAATTGTTATCGGCTAAAAACTGGTATCTAATTAAATTTGGGTAATTAATCAATCTCCCTTGCTGATTATAGCCTTGAGATTTAAGCTCAAAAGTAGCAAAAAGCCAAAAAGCTAAAAGCTAAACGTTGCTACCTATACAATTGGGATGGACTAAAAAGACCATCCCACAGCTGTCAAACCACTCTTAACTGTTATCCTAGAAACCTAGGCAAGGATTAGGATAATTTACATGGTCGCTACTTCTTCTTTTTGGAGAGTATTTTGCCGAAGTTTTTCCTGATCTTTGCGACGTTTTTTCGCATAAAGTTGGATTGTCACTGCCATTAATACCACTAAAGCTACAATTAACCAAGTGGTCAAATCGAGGGGTAATTGATTCTTAAATACTGCCAAAAGGACAATAACCACCAATAACAGGGTTGGTGCTTCATTTAATGCCCGAAATTGCTGTCCCGTCCAATTACATTCCCCTTTTTCTAGCTTTTTCATGATGCGACCACAGTAGAAATGATAGAGCAGTAAAAGAGCCACAAAGGATAATTTAATATGTAACCATCCCGATTTTAAAATTTCTGGTTCTGTGGAGATTAAACCGATCGCCATGGCCACGGTGACAATCATCCCCGGTGTGGTAATGATATTGTAGAGTCGCTTCTCCATGATCTCGTATTGCGCTTTCAGAATAGCTTGTGCGGGTTCCGTTTCTGTTGCTGCCTCCGCATGATAGACAAACAAACGTACTAAATAAAATAGTCCCGCAAACCAAACAACTACCCCAATCAGGTGAAATGCTTTAAACCAATAGTAAGCCATAGTCTATATTGTGATGTGAGTCCCGAATTAATTAGTCTAAGAGCTATCCATACTTTCCCAGACTATCCCTATACAAAAGTTTAGACGGAAAATAGGGGTTGGCGAGAGTGGGAATTATGAATTGGGTAGTGGGGTAGTGGGGTAGTGGGGTAGTGGAGAGCATTTGGCTGAAATTTCCCTAAACCCCTAAATCCCTATCACCCTATCTCCTGACTCCTGACTCCTGACTCCTAACCCAATGTTGGACAAAGATAAGCAAAAATTATTGATTGACTCCAAAAACTTGAGAATATTTAAATTAACATTCCGCAATATTTACAAATTCTTAAGAATTAATTGAGAAAGATTTTTATTTAACAACGATGTTATGCTGGTTACAGCGATTTTATGGAATTTCATAATGGCTTTTTCTGTGCTTTTTTGGGCAGCAACGGTTGAAACCCTTGCCACACCTAGAAGGTGATCCTAATTAAGACAGGTAAATGAGTCAATTTCACCCACAACGATGATCTTTTTTTTGTGTAGTTTTATTGCAAAAAAAAAGTTTTTTTGACAAAAAGCACAAAGTATGCTGCGGTCTAGCGGATTTCTAGCTGCGAGTAATTATCTAACAGCAGAGGTCGCATAAAACCGCCATAATTCTCATCATCTGTACCGATAAAGACTTCTACTTTACCTCTAGGAGATTCTCTGGTAGTCACCGCTTCCACTTTGGAGCCGTCGATTTCTGCAATTTTTTGGGGATTAGGGGCAATAATTAGGCTATTATCGGCTGTAACTTGACCAATACGGTAAACAGCACTTCTAAACACTCCCGCACTATCTGGATCGTCAGCGGAAGCTATGTAGATATTACCTTGCTTATCTACGGCTAAATCGGAGATGAGGCGAATATTTTTACCACTACCAAAAGGACTCCGAAAAGTTACCGACTGAAATTCCCCGAATTTTAAGGGATTGAACGAGATATCCGTCCAGCGAATTTTTGTACTCTCTTGACTATCGGCCCGTTCTGCGTAGATAAATAGATAACGATCGCCTTGCCGACTAACAGCGATCGCCTCTACATTTTCCACCGCAATCGGCCAATTTATTTGCTCAACTAGCTTGACTTTTTGCTGGTTGTATGCTAGTAAAAACAGCCGTTGAAAAGGTTTTTTCTCGCCACTTTCAGCCAACAAAAACAAATTAGTTTCTGGGATAGAAGTAATACTTTCGAGATCGTTACTCAATCCCTCTGGATTTGGCCAATCTACCCTTAAAACCTGCCATAATAGGGGTTTTTCCTCTGTAGGTAGCTGTAAAAGACTCAGCCTTGGTTGAGATGGATCACTGTTTTTGCCCTTATTTTTGGCATCGTGAACCCCTAGAAAAATATCCGCTTCTACCCAAGCTAAACCACTGATAGTCGGGAGATAAGTCTCCAGTCGTCTCGATTGTTGGGCAAAAGAGACTTGAGCGGCCGAAAAAAAGAAAACTAGGACTAAAATCGCTGAAAAAACAGTTTTTAGTAGGCCATTCTTCCTAAAAAATGCTCTATTATCTAACATATATCTCCTAACTCCTAATATCACTGATTAACTCCTCCACCACACGATTTAAACCGACGGAATGGGAAGCTTTACATAAAATGCGATCGCCTGAATCGATCACTTCCTTTAAACGATTAATTAAATCTGCGTGAGTTTGAAAACATTCGCAATTGACTCCAGTAGCGGACTCAGCAATAAACTTAGCTTCCGGGTCATCTACCAAGACAAACAAGCGATCTATGCCTAGTTTTTGCACCCTCTCACCCACTTGGCGATGTAATTGCTCCGAAAAAGACCCTAACTCCTTCATCGTGCCTAAAACAGCAATATGACGCTGACCGGGAGTAGCTTTCAGTAAATCCAAGGCCGCTAACATTGATTCTAGACCTGCGTTATAGGTTTCATCGAGGAGTAGGATATCGGTTGCTAATTGGTAACGTTTGGCCCGACCACTGGGTAAATTAACTTTAATTCCCTCTTGCAAAGAAGTCCAATCGATGCCTAAAATTTTCGCTACGGCCAAGGCCGCCATAAAATTTAAAGCCTGATGACGACCGGATAAAGGTAAGTTAAAATCTAGTCCATTGACTCGTAAAGTAGTTAAATCCAGTAATTCCCCGACTATATCGCCGCCAGAGAAGCCATAGGTAATTGTTTCCCCCTGCCATACCCGTTTAGCTGTTTCGGTAAGTAAAGGGTGATCGTGGTTAAGAACCGCTATACTACTAGAAGGAGACTCGGCCAATAACTCGCATTTGGCCTCTGTGATCGCTGCTTCCGACCCTAAACGACCGATGTGAGCAGTTCCCACATTAGTAATCACCGCGATCGTCGGTTGGGTGATTTGAGCGAGCAGGGCAATTTCTCCCCGTCCCCGCATTCCCATCTCGATTACGGCACTATCGTGAGTTTCATCCAGTTCGAGGAGAGTTTTCGGCACTCCGATCTCATTGTTATAATTAGCTAGGGTTTTGTGCACCTTTCCCCGGGTTGCTAATACCGAAGCGATTAATTCTTTAGTCGTGGTTTTCCCCACCGATCCCGTAATAGCAATCACGGGTATAGTAAATTGATTCCGCCACCAATGGGCTAATTGCTGATAGGTTTCTAGGGTATTATGGACTAGGAATACAGGAATATTACTAGAGTAATTTACCGAAACTGGCTGATCGACAATCAATGTCGCCGCTCCTTTTTCGATAGCCATATCGATAAAATCATGACCATTAAAATTATCACCTTTTAAGGCCAAAAATGCTTGTCCTGACTCAATACTACGGCTATCAGTATTAATGCCAGATACTAAACTATCGGGACTAAAACTTATGTCACCATTATCTTGTAAGGACAATAATTGAGCTAGTTGATTGAGGGATAAATGACAGGCCATAGACAATAAAAATACTTAGGAGTAAATTCCGAATTATCTCGAAGATGGATTGAGGTTTAAATGTGACTTAGATCACATACAATCGGGGTTTCTTTTCGCTAACTTAATTAGCAGGGTACGCTGCCTAAATTTTTAGTAATCTGGGCATAGTCCGCAAGCTTGGCCGGGTAAGCCAAGGGGAATTTTCCCAAACTTGCCAAGCTAAAATGGATCGACTCGATCAGTGCAATGACCCAAAATAGGGGCATCCTAAGAAGGGAGCATCTACTATCTAATCACAATTGACCCCTTTATGGTCATAGCCCTAAAATCCATCCGCTTACTGATTTAGGAGGGCTGAATCAAATAACCATGGCTAGTCTAAACAGTGAACAAAGACAAACAAGAGACGAAGAACAGCTACTGTACGATTATTGGCTCGACCGCGCCAGGACCGATTCCCCCGAGCAATTAATCGAGGATTTTTGTCGTTTGTTTATCGAAGGTGGGGGCTATCAAGAAGCTCCTATTTATTTAGCCCTAGAGCGTCTTATCAAGGCCAAAGATGCCGAAATTCGTTTTTATCATTTCTTTAACCGCTGCTGTCATATTTTAGTGAATCGATGGCAAACGCAGCCCGCCCATCAGCCAGCAATTCCCGAATTGGTATCGCTGCTGGAAAATTTGCCCTCCCCACGTCCCGGACATTACAGCAGCCCCAATAATTTGCGCCATCTGGTCAAAAATTTTACCCTCTCGGATGACTACGTTAGGCTGCAGCGTCTGGCGAGAATTATTAGCGGCAAATACAGCGAAAAAACCGCCGCTTCCCTGGGAACCCTGATTAATCGTTATCCCTACATCTATGATTACTATTTACTCGGTGATGAAAGTCCCCGAGAACAGCGACAAACCGTTAGACGTATTAAGGTGAAAACCGAGAGCCGTTTCGAGGTAAATCTCTCTCGTTATGTCACCTATCAGGTACGTTTGGCACAGGTTGCTCATAGCCCAAAAATCAGGGAAGAAGCGGGGAGAATCATTCAACCGGTAGAAAATCCCACCCTGCTCAATGATAAGGAGCTAAATCGCGCCCTCAAGCATTATCTGGGGACGGTAGCAGGAAATTATACTTATAAGGAGCTTTCGCAAAATTTTCTGGCGAATACAGTTTATAGCCCTACCTATAAAGATTTTAAAAATGACCTCTACGATTATCTGATTACCTCCTTAGACTACGGCAAGGGGCAATTTAACAAAAAACTCGACGATGTCCTGCAAAATACTCTACCCCACTGCGATCAACAAAAACCGAGTGAATTTCTCATGCTGCGTACTTCTAGCCAACTGTTAAATTATCTGGTGGTGGAAAGCGGCCAAAAACCCGATCATTACATTTTTATGGATATGATCACCAATATGGGGGTAACTCGGACTGTGGGGTTATTGCTCAAGTTGATTTTGATCTGTCCCCAGGCAAAACCCCACTTAGATAAACGTTTTTCGATTCTATTTAACCACTACGAGAGTTATTCTCGCGAGCGGGTGCCTTGGTTGGTTAAATCCCTAGAAAATCTGCAAGTAGCTTTTAGTATTCATTTCGGTCAAGCTGATTTGTCCTGTCTCCGTCAAATCCAGTGATCAGCTGTTCGCTATCTAAATTACTTGTTAAGACTGTCTATGAGAGGAGAAGGGGGGAAGTGGGGTGTGGGGTGTGGGGTGTGGGGTGTGGGGTGTGGGGTGTGGGGAGAATAAATAAAATAATCTCCTATCTCCTGACTCCTATCTCCTGACTCCTATCTCCTATCTCCTATCTCCTGACTCCTATCTCCTATCTCCTGACTCCTGACTCCTGAATCCGTCAAATCGATTAAAAAGTTAAGTAATCTCAACTTCTAGCCAATGCTGACCCGGAGCTAGGGGATAATTAAACCATCGTCATTTAGGCTGCGTTTATCCGTGAAAATTATCGTTATCGGCAGTGGTGGTCGAGAACACGCCTTGGCTTGGAAACTGCTGCAATCGCCCGAAGTAGAACAAGTGTTCTGTATTCCGGGTAATGGGGGAACGGCAATTTTACCTCAATGTGAAAATATCCCCCTAGCAATGGAGGATTTTGCCGAAATTAGCCGCTTTGCCCGAGAAAATTGCGTCGATCTGGTGGTTGTCGGGCCAGAATATCCCCTCTCCCTCGGCATTACCGATCATCTTCTCGGCCAAGAAATTGCCGTTTTTGGCCCCACACAAACCGGGGCCTTAATTGAATCGAGCAAATCCTGGGCCAAAGAATTAATGAGCGAAGCAGGAGTGATCACCGCCGTCTCGGAAACCTTTACCGATGCAGAATTAGCAAAAACTTATATCCGAGAGCAAGGAGCGCCAATTGTGGTGAAAGCTGACGGATTAGCCGCAGGAAAAGGGGTAATTGTCGCCGAAACCCTAGATACGGCCCTAGAAGCGATCGATGATCTTTTTACCAGTGGCTTTACTAAAGTCGTGGTGGAAGAATTCCTAGAGGGAGAAGAAGTGTCTATCCTCACCCTCACCGATGGGATCAGTTTTCGTTCCCTGCTACCCGCCCAAGATCACAAGCGCATCGGTGAAGGCGATACCGGCAAAAATACTGGCGGTATGGGAGTTTATGCCCCCGCACCCATAGCCACCGCCGCCATTATCGAAGCGGTGGACCGAGACATCCTCGCCCCCATCGTCGCCACCCTACAAAAACGCGGCATTGACTATCGGGGAGTCCTCTACGCGGGTTTAATGATTTCCCCCGCCGGAGAGCCAAAAGTTCTCGAATTTAACTGTCGTTTTGGCGATCCCGAAACCCAAGCGGTTTTACCCCTACTGGAAACTCCCCTGGCACCGCTGCTGCTGGCTTGCGCTCAACAAAAATTAACTGATTTCCCCTCTTTACAATGGCGATCCGGTAGTGCCGTTTGTGTGGTGGCCGCGTCTGCCGGTTATCCCGACCACTACGAAAAAGGCCAGTTAATCACTGGAATTAAGGCCGCTGAAACCGCGGGAGCGATCGTTTTCCACGCCGGCACGGTTTTAAAACATGGCGATATCTTCACCGATGGCGGCCGCGTCTTGGGTGTCACGGCTATGGGAGCTAATTTTAATCAGGCGATCGAACTTGCCTATCAATCGGTGAAAAAGATACACTTTCAGGGCATCTATTATCGTCGTGATATCGGCCACCGGGTAAGGGAAAAATAAGGGTCAGTATTTAGGCAGGGGTAAAAGGGGGAATAGTTAGGGGTTTTGAGGATTAATTTATGAGCCAATTTCCCTTTTTTTCCGCATCTCTCACCGCTAATCCTCACCTGATGCCAAACCTCTTTCTAGGGCAATCCCTGACAAAAGCGCATCTGATTTGTCAAAAAACCAGTAACTATTGATAAAATCATGAAACTGAATCGCCCAACCAAATTGCCATCCCTATGCGAATTTTGCTCTATTCTTATAACTATTATCCCGAACCGATCGGCATCGCTCCCCTGATGACAGAATTAGCGGAGGGATTGGTTAAAAGAGGTCATCAAGTCAGGGTTTTAACCGCCTTTCCTTGGTATCCTAATAGTGAAATCGATCCCGAATACCGAGGAAAAATCTATCTGGAAGAAGAACGAAATGGTGTTAAAATTCAACGTTCCTACGTTTGGGCCCGCCCCCAAAGAAGTTTAAAAAATCGAATTTTCTTTGAATTGAGCTTTGTTTTTTTGAGTTTCTTTCAGGCTCTCAAAGGCGAAAAACCCGATCTAATTTTCTTAACTGTACCCGGATTACCCGTTTGCGTTCCCGCCGCTTTATTGAGTAAATTATATGGGGTACCGATTATTCTAAATTTACAGGATATTCTGCCCGATGCGGCAGTTCATGTGGGATTATTAACTAATGAGAAAATGATTAAGGTTTTTAGCAGTCTCGAAAAATTTGCCTACAAAACTGCCAGTAAAATCTCAGTTATTGCTGATGGTTTTACCAAAAATCTCCTCACTAAAAATGTGCCGAGTCAGAAAATTATTGAGATTCCTAATTGGGTGGATGTCAGCTTTATTAAACCTCTGCCGAAAAACCATAATTATTTCCGCCAAGAAAATCATCTTGAGGGCAAGTTTGTTGTTTTATATTCTGGCAATATTGCCCTAACTCAACCCTTAGAAACTTTGATCGATGCCGCAGTTAAATTAGTTAATATTCCTGAGATTCAAGTGGTAATTGTTGGTAAAAAAGAGGCACTCGATCGCCTAGAAAAGTATCGCCTACAACAGGAGGCCAGTAATGTGCTTTTGTTACCCTTTCAAACCAGGGAAAAATTACCAGAAATGTTAGCCGCCGCCGATGTGGGTATGGTGATGCAAAAACATAACGTTATTTCCTTTAATATGCCGTCCAAAATTCAGGTATTATTAGCTAGTGGTTGTGCTATTATTGCTTCTGTTCCCGCCGATGGAACTGCTGCTAGGGCGATCGAGCGTAGTGGTGGTGGTTTGGTGGTTAATCCTGAAGATCCGGAGGCATTAGCTACAGCTATTTTAAAACTATACAAAAACCCAGATTTAGCCACTATACTGGGAGAAAAAGGACGACAATACGCAGAAGAAAATTATGCCTTTGAAAAGACTTTGGATCAATACGAAAAGCTTTTTTCTCAAGTAGTTAGTTAATAGACCTCTCGTAAAAATCAAAAATTGTTGTTAGGGTTAGGAGTCAGTAGCCAGTAGTCAGTAGTCAGGAGAATTAAGAAGGAGTAATAATCAGTTAAATGGTCTATTTACAGACTTTATGCCATTTAATCCTTATTTTTGCCGTTTTTGAACCCTGAAAAATTAATTATGCAAGAGGTTTAATAATTAGGGAATGGGGGAATTCAACTAAAACCCCAACACCCTAAAACCCTAAAACCCTAAAACCCTAAAACCCCATCAGCTAACCTCTAACTCCCACTTAACTATTTTCATGTTTGATAATTTCTCAAAAAAACTCCCCTGGCAAAGTCTCAAACAAGCGATCGCTTTTGTCTTAACAATTATTGCCTTAACTCCAGTAGTTACAGCTTTAATTTCTAGTGTTAATCAGCCCCAAATCCAATCGAATATTCAACTATATCAAACCAATCTCAATCTACAAGTCACAACTCTCAGCAGCGATGCTGATCCTAATAGCGAGGAATTTGCTAATCTTAAATTAATTCAAACTTCCCTGATCGGTGAAGATACTTATAACACTGCCGAGGAACAGTATTTATCAGCCCAGAAAAGTGCCAAAAAAACAATCACCGAACTAGAAAAATCAGCAGTTAATCCCGAACAAAAAAAATCCCTTGAGCGCGAAATCAATTCCTTAAAAGATTTAGAACTGAAATTAAGTCTCATTCAAGCTAGTCAAGGTGACTTGGATTCAGCAAGGCAAATCTGGCAAGATATCAAGGAAAAATCAGAATTTGAGAACTATAAGCCTGCTATTTTGCGAAATGCGCTGCTGTTAGAGGGATTGTACAGTGACCCCCCCCAAATTGCTGCCGATGCTGAAGCGAGAATCGAGCGCAATTTTCAAGGATGGTTTCGTTATACCATTCTGGAAAAATTATATAGTCTCGAAAATCGTCAAGAGGATTTACTCGCTTTAGAGGAAGAACAGAGTGAAGTGGCGGCTAATGCGTTAATTAAACTAATTTTACTGGCTTTTTTGCCTCTTATCGGTGGTTTAATCGGTGTTGTGCTGTTGATCTTTTTATTAGTGCAGTGGCTGCTCCGTCAACAGCGATCGCTGCTCTTTTTAGATGATAGTCTCGCTTGGCAAACTAAGTGGGGAGGAGAAACCCTCTGGTGGGGAATAATTATCGGTTTCTTTTTCGTCGGACAAATTGTTTTACCGGTAATTTTCGGGATTTTATCGAGTTTCTTGAGTCTCAACCCCGAAAAATTCAGTCTAGAAGCTAAAGCAATATACGTTGTAGTTAGTTATTTAGCCTTAACAGTGAGCAGTTTATCGGTTTTATACCTAGCAATCAAGCCTTTTCGCCCTTTACCTCCCGATTGGTTTCGTTTTAAACTCTTTAGTCCTTGGCTCCTCTGGGGATTAGCCGGCTATTTCGTCGCTTTACCCCTCGTTATTATCGTTTCTTTGCTTAATCAACTAATTTGGCAAGGACAAGGGGGCAGTAACCCGCTGCTGACTTTAGCCCTAGAATCCCAGAATACCTTCGCTTTACTCTGTTTTGCCTTTACTGCTTCCCTTGCCGCTCCTTTTTTCGAGGAAATTGTCTTTCGCGGCTTTTTACTAGCTTCTTTGACTCGTTATCTGCCTGTCTGGGGTGCTATTGCTCTTAGTAGTTTGATTTTCGCCCTTGCTCACCAAAATTTGTCAGAAGTGCTACCTTTAACCGTCCTAGGTTGTGTTCTTGGCTTTGTTTACACCCGCTCGAAAAATTTATTATCCTCGATGTTGGTTCATAGTCTCTGGAATGGTGGCACCCTGTTAAGTTTATTTTTATTAGGCAGCGGTGCGGGTTAGGTGGGGTAAAAAGTCTCTGGTTTTCGGGGTAGTCTAGAGATAATGCCCAATACATTTGTACTTTATCTTGATGAGAGAAGGCTGTAATTTATAATTAATTATCAACCTATCTCTGTTGGACAAACCATGACTATCGCTCAAAGCTTACCCCTAGTGGAGTCTCATGTAAACCCTGAGATAATCTTCCCACAAGGCCAATTTTGGAGTGATGAACCCCCTTTGGAAAGTAACCTACATCTACAACAAATTATTTTATTAATTCAGTGTTTAGAATG
>NZ_SFBZ01000275.1:0-33018 GCF_007095495.1 Microcystis sp. M_QC_C_20170808_M9Col
TGGGGACAGTTGTAAAATCCGGCTGATAATAGCTTGAATTTCTGGGTCTAACTCACCAAAACGGACTCGGAGCAGGTTTTCCACCACCAGACGTTCCCCCTCTTGCAGACCCCGTTCTAAACCCCGTTCTAGACCCCGTTCTAGACCCCGTTCTAGACCCCGTTCTTCTCCTTCGGCCAGTGCCTCTTGATAGACTCTCGTTTGTTTTAAATCACTTAGTCCAAACATAGCTTCAATTTCCTCGCGACTTTTCTGGGGGAAGTAGTAGGGTTAATTCATGAATTAACCCTACCCTTGATAAGGGGGGTGATAGCTTCAATTTCCTCGCGACTTTTCTGGGGGAAATCGCTTTAAGAGTTCCTGCTTGGAACAATGTAGGAGTAAAGGAGTAAATTCTTCTGGGGACAGTTGTAAAATCCGGCTGATAATAGCTTGAATTTCTGGGTCTAACTCACCAAAACGGACTCGGAGCAGGTTTTCCACCACCAGACGTTCCCCCTCTTGCAGACCCCGTTCTACTCCTTCGGCCAGTGCCTCTTGATAGACTCTCGTTTGTTTTAAATCACTTAGTCCAAACATAGCTTCAATTTCCTCGCGACTTTTCTGGGGGAATTTGTAAATGATGATACTTTCGATTAGGTTAATTAACTGCCGTTGACTGGACTGGTCGGTGATTTCTTCTCTGGTCCGCTCGATTAGGGTTTGAGCAGTCCTCACCGCTGCCGTTTCCGACTCTACTACTAATTTAATCACACCGATTCCTAAGGAGGGATTGTCCCTTGCGGCCAATTCATCGAGATAAATGCGTCTAACGCTCGATAAATTGAGGATTTCGCCAAAATGCAGGGATTGTTCCCGTTCCACCCCACGATGGGGATAAATGACGACAATTTGCCAGGGGTGAGGTGGTCGATATTGTTTTAAAAATAGGAACAATTCCGCAAAAAGTCGATAGTAGAGGGTGTCGTCCGCTTGGAACTGCACTTCCACTAGGTAGAGGGGTTGCTGACTATCTTCTCTGAGTGGTATAAATAAGCCATCGAGACGGAAAGAGAGTTGTTTCACCTCTTGGGAGGTGAATTGATAGTTTGCTGCTCCCGGTTGCGGTTGTCCGATTAAGTCAAAGAAACTGTCCGGAAAGCGCAGGAATATTTGGTAAAAGAGACTATCAGTTTTCACGAGAAATCTCGCTTCTAGGGTTTATTGGCAGTTGCCGAATCATTTGGCTAAACGGTTAATACTCTAGTATTAATAGGCGTCGTAAGCAGCTAGACACAATTGATTATACATATCTAACTACCTCTTGCCTCTTGCCTCTTGCCTTTTGCCTCACCTCAACAAGCAATTTAAAGGCGCGGGCAGCTTATCTGGCTCTTTTCCTGTATAATCAAGTCTTAATTTTAGGAATTGTCATTATATTTGAGGAAAATCTATGAGTTGGACAGAAGGATATGTATTGGAAGTTAACTACACTAGCGGCTTTTACGGCGAGTTAAGTCCCCTAAAATTAGGTTTAGCCACTCTGATTAAATCGATTCACCCCCCCGATTCTAGCCAAGAATTTACCTATTGTGAATTGGCCTGTGGTCAGGGTTTTACCACGAATATTTTAGCGGCTACCTATCCCCAGTCCCAATTTTATGCCAATGATTTCAACCCTAGTCACATCGCCACGGCTAGAGATTTAGCGGCCAAGGCGGGAATGAAGAATATTCTTTTCTTTGATGATAGTTTTGAGGAATTTTTAGAGAGAGATTTACCTCAATTTGACTTCATCAGTCTGCACGGAATTTATAGCTGGATTAGTGCCAAAAATCGCCAAGCAATAGTTGATTTTATGCGCCGCAATCTCAAGGTGGGGGGATTAGTTTATATCTCCTATAATGCCCTGCCGGGTTGGTCAGCAGCGATGCCGATGCAAGCTTTAATGTTACGTCATGGTCAACACAGTTCCGAACCAATTTTAACCCGCATTGAACAGGCACTTAATTTTACAGGAGAATTATTAGAAGCTAATGCTAGTTATTTTGCCCAAAATCCAATTTTAAAAAATCGTTACGAGCGCCTGAAGGAACAAAATCGTTATTATTTAGCTCACGAGTATTTCAATCAGGAATGGAATTCTTTTTACTTCGATGAAGTAGCGAAAGAATTAGAGGATGCGAAACTTAAATATGTGGGTTCCGCCCATATTAATGACCATATCGATATGGTCAATCTCTCAGCAGCAGCTCAAGATAAATTAGCCAAAATCAGCGACCCAATCTATCGGGAAGTAGTGCGAGATTTCTTCGTTAATAGCCAATTCCGTCGTGATATTTTTAGTCGAGGCTCTTTAGGTTTAACCAACCAAGAACAGCTTAAACAACTACAAGAAACCCGGTTTGCCCTGCTTGTTAATCCCGCAAATATCAAGTTCGAGCATCAGTTTCCCATGGGAGAAGTTAAGTTACAGGAGGCAATTTATCAGCCAATTTGTCAGGTTTTGGCGGAATCTCCCCAAACTTTACTGCAACTGCAAAATCACCCCAAAACCTCAAATATTAACTTAAATGGTCTTTACCAAGCTCTTATGATTTTAACTGGTATTGGCTATATTCATCCTGCTGTGGATGAGCAAACTTGCCAACAACGGAAACCATCTACTGA
The DNA here is from genome assembly GCF_007095495.1 of Microcystis sp. M_QC_C_20170808_M9Col. Taxonomy (NCBI): domain Bacteria; kingdom Bacillati; phylum Cyanobacteriota; class Cyanophyceae; order Chroococcales; family Microcystaceae; genus Microcystis; species Microcystis sp. M_QC_C_20170808_M9Col. The sequence goes on from NZ_SFBZ01000275.1 coordinate 2,650, forward strand.
TGCTTTTAATAATGCAGTGAAAGCGAAAGCAGTCTATAGTGAGGAATTAAGCTTTTTAGCTTCTCCTTTGATTGGGACTGGAGTAGTGGTCAATCGTTTAGAACAATTATTCCTCTTGGCTAAATCCTCTAACCAAGATGCCGTACAATTTGTTTGGCAAATTTTGGCAAGTCAAGGCAAAAAAGTGGTTAAAGATGGGAAAACTTTGGAAACAGAGGAGGAAAATATTACTCATCTGAAAACAGTTTACGAGCAGTTTAGTAAAGAACGTTTACTAACATTGCAAAAACTAGGTATTGAGTAAATACTAAGTAAGTAATCTCATTGTAACTGGCTACTTAGTTGATGATAGGTGGTGCGTTACGACGGATTTTTACTTTCAAGTCAAAGCAGCAATTTTGGCTGTTACGTTTTACTACTTAGTGGTGCGTTACGACGGATTGTTACTTTCAAGTCAAAGCCGCAATTTTTGCCGTCTAACGCACCCTACTGGACTGTTTCAACTAAAATAGGGCAATAGATTTCGGCTTAAAGTCTTAGATTATAGAATTTATAGCATTTTTCTAATACACCAAATTAGCTGAAACAGTCCACTACGTTTTGCTGAAAAGGTCGTTAACACAGTAACATCTACTAGCTGCATCGCTTTCACTAGCGGGGAATATTGACCCCGACAATTGCTACTTTGTGGGGGTATCGGGGGAAGCGCCCAGAATCTGAGCTGCTTCCCCTATCTTGACTAATCTCTGTGCCTTGACAAGAGCCAGTCAAAAACCCCCACCCTAGCTAGGTTGGACGAGATTATTTAAGCCATAAACCACTTTAGCGGTGATAATCTTATCCTTATCGGTAAGTTCTTCTAACACCTCTTTTCCCTGGACTAAATAGCCAAAAACCGAATAACGACCATCCATGAGATTAAACCCCGGAGGAGTTAATTCATTATCGAATTTAAAGAAAAAGAATTGCGAGGAACCTCCGTTAGGATTAGTATCCGGACGCGCTAGGGCCACTGCACCAAAAGCGTTAAAAGGTAAGGCGAGACTGGGTAAGTAAATCCCTAATTCTTCGAGAGTATTGCCATAAACTGGTTCTTCTTCCCCTTTAATCAAAATTTCTAAGGGAATAGAGCGATATTGCTTAGTTTTCGGGTCAAAAAAGCCCTCTTCTGCACCGACGGGATCCCCGGTTTGCACAACGAAATTATCTTCGCTGCGAATGAAGGGTAAACCGTCATAAAAACCCCGTTGGACTAAATCCACAAAGTTACCCCCATTAATCGGAGCGCTGTAACCATCGACAACGATAGTTAAATCTCCTTTGGTGGTCTGCATCTCTACGGTGGCGCGTCCTCGCAATTGCGGCAAGTTAGCGTATTCTGGGGGAACGTTAAAGGGAAAACCCACCACCATTAATTCTTCTAAAGCGGTGATATTATTGAGCAATTCCCGTCTGGTTGACCAAACTGCCTCTTTATCTTTCGCTTCTACGGCCGTATCGAGGGCTGCCACTCCCGTTTTTATTTTTTCGATTAATTCCTCCCCTTGGCTTTTACTTGCTTCGGGAACACTATCTAAGATAGCCTTGCTTTTGGTAGAAAGGGCATAATTGGCATCCTTGACATCTTTTTTAATCGGACTCCAACGTTTGGCCCGCAGATGTTTGGCAATATCTTCGATCGATTGTTGCACTTGACGAATTGGTTTATTATCTATGGGTAAGGCATTGCGTAAAATAGCAGTAGGATCCGTTACCGCATCACCCTGAGCAAGCACGGCTAAAGCAGGGGCAGTCCCCTTAACCGTGAACAGACTTAAGATTAAAAATAGTGCTAGGGCAATACTAGCACTGCTTTTTAAGAAAAATTTGCCCCATTCCCGTAATCTTGTCGTTATTTTCATATTTTGGTCGGTTCCTCAATGGCCATACCTATCCAAAATACTTGTAGGCTTTTAGGGGAACCCTTGTCAATAGCTGAGAAAACCGATCGAAGCCATTATCAGTTATCAGTTATCAGTTATCAGTTATCAGTTATCAGATGTGAGTTTTCAGTTCACCCATTACTGTTTACTGAAAAAAGGCTCCCCACTTCCCCACCTCCCCACCTCCCCAATTCCCCAATTCCCCAATTCATAATTCATAATTTATAATTTATAATTCCCACTCCCTTTTTTTACCTTTTATGACTATTATTGTCGATTATCGCTTTCCTCCCGCTATTAATGCCGAAAAACAGGCAAAAACGATCGCTATCGGTCAAACCGCCGGCACTTGGAGCGAGCGCCACAGTCATCGTCAAGAGCAGCTGCAACAACACCTAGCGGAAGTGGTGGGGATCAGGGAGGAAGCCGACGGTTATAAGGTGGCTAGGGTGCGTTTTCCCCAGATAAACGTTGAAAATGACATCGCCAGTCTTTTAACCATGATTTTCGGCAAATATTCCATGGCTGGAGCCGGAAAAGTGGTGGGGGTGTATCTCCCCGAAAGCTACGGCACAAAAGCCAAGTTAGGAATCACCGGAATTAGGCAACGTTTGGGGGTTTATGATCGACCTCTAGTGATGGCAATTTTTAAACCCGCTTTAGGACTATCGGCCCAAGATCACGCCGATATCCTGCGAGAAGTGGCTTTTGCTGGCTTAGACGTGATTAAAGATGATGAAATCATGGCGGATCTTCCCGTGGCTCCCACCCACGAGCGCCTAGATTGTTGTCGTCGGGTTTTGGAGGAAGTGCGGCAGCAAACCGGTAAAAATGTTCTCTATGCGGTCAATGTCACTGGAAAAGCGGACGAATTGCAGAGAAAAGCCCGTTTATTAGTGAAACATGGGGCTAATGCCCTGTTATTAAACGTTCTTACCTACGGTTTTTCCGTTTTAGAAGCTTTAGCCAGTGATCCAGCGATCGATGTTCCTATTTTCGCCCATCCTGCCTTTGCCGGAGCGATGTGTGCCGGTAGCGATACGGGATTAGCCTATTCTGTGGTTTTGGGAACGATGATGGCCTACGCAGGAGCCGATGCGGTGCTATATCCCGCCGCTTACGGTAGTTTACCCTTCGATCCGCAGGAGGAAGGCAAAATTCGCGATATTTTGCGCGATAGAAACGTTTTTCCGGTTCCCTCGGCCGGTATTCGTCCAGGTATTGTTCCCCAGGTCCTTCGGGATTACGGACGTAATGTTATCCTCAATGCGGGAACCGGAATTATGGACCACCCATCGGGACCTGCCAGTGGTGTGAGGGCTTTTTTTGAAGCTTTAGCCAGAATAGAAGCGGGTGATTCTTTTGATCCCGTCAATTTGCCCGAAGGAGCCTTAAAACAGGCAATTCTAGAGTGGGGTTAAGCTCAATTCTTTCAAATGCACTATAGACACATTTTGTCAAGCATTTTTATCAAAAATTAACAAATAACTTCCCGTTTTAGATAGGGTTGCAGCACTTCTGGCACTTTTACCGTCCCGTCCGGCTGTTGATAATTTTCTAGGATAGCAGCCATAGTACGACCGATCGCTAATCCCGAACCGTTGAGGGTGTGGACAAAATTAGTGCCTTTTTGCCCTTTTTCTTTAAAGCGAATATTTGCCCGTCGTGCTTGGAAGTCTCTAAAATTAGAACAACTGGAAATTTCCCGATAGGTATTAGCCGAAGGTAGCCACACTTCTAAGTCATAACATTTGGCTGCCGAAAAACCCAAGTCACCGCTACACAATTCAATCACCCGATAGGGCAACTGTAAAGCTTGCAGGATTGCCTCTGCATTAGCGACCAAACTTTCATGTTCCTGAGCAGAAGCGTCAGGATGGACGATTTTGACCATTTCCACCTTATTAAATTGATGCAAACGGATCAAGCCCCTCGTATCTTTGCCATAGCTGCCCGCTTCTCGACGAAAACAAGGGGTATAGGCACAGTGTTTGATCGGTAATTGCTCCGATGAGAGGATTTCATCGCGATAAAGGTTAGTTACAGGTACTTCTGCCGTTGGTGCTAACCAAAGCTCATCATCTCGACATTTAAAGCTTTCTTCCGCGAATTTCGGCAGTTGTCCCGTCCCGCGCAGGGAGTCACTATTAATCAGAATTGGCGGTAAAACTTCTGTATAACCGGCGACAATATGGCGATCGAGCATAAAATTAATTAAAGCTCTTTCTAGGGCTGCCCCGAGCGCGATAAGATTAACAAAACGACTCTGGGCGATCTTTACTGCCCGTTCAAAGTCTAAAATGCCCAATTTTTCCCCAATTTCCCAGTGAGGCAAAATATTCGGGTTGGTGGGTTTATATTCCTCTCCCCAGCGTTTGACTTCGACATTTTCCCGTTCATCCTTACCGATGGGAGTGGTTTCACTGGGTAAATTGGGTAAATCTAAGATTTTTTGGTCAATGGCCGCTTTAATCTCTTTTTCCTGCGGTTCTAATTGAGCTAGTTTACTTTTAATCTCGTTTCCTTCTGTTTTCAGTTCCAAAATTTCGGGACTGTTGGCATCGCTGCCACTTTTAACTTTTTGTCCCACCAGTTTACCGATTTCGTTACCCCGGGCCTGTAAACTGCTGCGTTCTAACTCTAAAGCCTTCTGTTGTTGATTTAACTGGAGAATAGGGGCAATATCATAACTCCCTCCCCGACTATCTAAGCGTTTCTGTACTTCCTCTGGATTTTCTCTAATTTGCTTTAGGTCTAACATGGTACGAGTCAGTAAAAAATAAAAAGTAAGTGGGAGAGTCGGGGAATTGGCAGCCTGAGGGGAAATGTTCTCAGCCCCTAACCAATGGTCAATAATAACTCAAAACTTAACTAAAATATCCGTTAAAAGCCGCCGGTAAAATTAGCGGTATATTTAATTTTGGTGTCTGGAGTTAAGTCTCATGCTCAAATATCTGCCTGTTAAATTCCTGCGTTTTTTAGCGATTAGCTGTCTTGTCACGTTAATTTCTCTAGGATTTGACCGTTTACACCCCGTTAAAGCTAATCCCACCCTCATAGCTCAAAATGCTTGGGCCGGGGCCTCCTTCCCCGTGGAAAACTTTCAAACCTATACCTCTGGTTTCGGTTATCGTTCCTCTCCCATGGATGGCAGTCAACAATTTCATGCCGGGTTAGATCTGGCCGCACCCTTGGGCAGTTATATTCGCAATTGGTGGACCGGCAGAATCGTCGAATTATCCGATCATACAGGCTGTGGCACCATGATTAAGATGCAATCCGGTCAATGGACACATATTTATTGTCATCTCATGGGTTCGGTTCAATCCGATAGCCGCGGTACTTTTTTGATTGATAGGTCAGGAGGAATCGTCCTTACTCTCGGTCAGGATATACCGGCAGGGGCGCGTATGGCTAGAGTGGGAATGAGCGGACGCACCACCGGACCACACCTGCACTGGGGACTGATGTACGGCAATCAATACGTTGACCCCGCTTTGGTTTTAAATGCTATGTACGGTTCTAATCCTTCCGGTAATAGTTAATATCTCCTGGAAAAATCAAAAATCTTCCCTTAGTGAGGAGACTCCGAGGCGGTCGAGGAGACAGAGGAGTAGAAAAAAGACAATAGACAAGTATTATATCAATAAAGCCCACAATTCTGACTACTGGCTACTGGCTACTGACTCCTAACTCTCAGGACAATTTGTGATTTTTACAAGAGGTTCAATGAATAACGAGGGACACTGCTAGAATTAAGCTGATCGATTCAGGTATATTCAGATAAAATGCGAATATTAACCCTTGTACCGGGAGGAATTAGCGATCAACTGCTGTTTTTTCCCGCTCTAGAAACTCTCCGGCAAACTTACCCCCAAGGTACTATTGATGTTTTGGTCGAACCTAGGGCAAAGGCTGCCTATCGTCTCTGTCCCCAGGTTAGGGAAGTGCTTTTATTTGACTATCGAGATCAGTACGGATTAGCGGATTATTTAAATATTTTGGGAGTAATTCGGGACCGGGAGTACGAAATCGCCATTAGTCTCACCAATCGTCCTGCTATCAATCTTTTACTCTGGTTAAATGGTGTTCCTAACCGTATAGGCTATGAAAATAATGGCGGTTGGTTCTTATCGCAACAAGTACCCCGGCCAACGGAAGGCTATCTAGCGGATAATTATCAGGCACTGGTCAAAGGGTTAAAGATTGCCGCACCCTGTCCACCTTTAAAAGTAACCTTGAATCGCGATGATATCGATTGGGCCGAAATGGAGCAGCAACGCCTCAATATCAAGGATAGCGGCTATATTCTCCTCTACGCTGGCGGTAGCGATCTGAGCATCAGCCAAGGACTGGAAACGCTTTATCCCCTAGAGAGTTGGCTAGAAATTATCCAAGGTATTCGCCATCAACAACCGGATTTGCCAATTGTCGCAATCCAGGGAGAACTGGATGAAGATTGGGTTTTAGCCCTCAAAGCCATGGACAATAACTTAAAAGTGTCCAGAACGGCCGATATCGGTAAAATGGCCGCCATGATCGCCGGTGCTAATTTATTATTAGCTACCGAAAGTGTCCCTTTACAGTTAGCCGTGGCCGTGGGAACCTATACCCTCTCTCTGCTGGTTCCTTCGTTGTCTAAGAGAGTTTTACCGAGCGGGGGAGAGCTGCATCGATATATTGAGGCTAATACGGGAAAAGTCGCCGATATTACCCCCGAAACTGTCCTGAAAAAGATTTGGGGCCGGTAAAGAATCGGGTTTCGATCGCTTTTCTCGTGGCTCGAAACCCGAAAAAAATCAGCATCAAGGCTCAATTTTGCGATTGAGATAACTGACTTTTCAAGGATTCTAGGGAGGCCCAACGACCATCGATGGCAGTATTTTCCGGAAGAAAAAAATCGGGTGGTTGACAATTGGCTCCGCAGAGTTGACGGGGGGGCAAAGTTAGACACAACTGCTCGTATAACCACATTTGCGGGTCAAAATCCCCGTTAGGATCGAGGGTTTCCGAGAGGTCTTCGTAGGCTATTTCTCGCTCTAGAGGATAGGAGTGATCGTAGTCTTTATTTTTGTCTAGCCAGATTAATTCGGAAGTGTTTAATTGCAGACGATGATTATATTGTTGTAAACAGCGATCGCAGGTTAAGGTGACGATGGTTTCTGCTTTCACCGATACTTCCAAAAAATTGCCCCCATGTCTAACCAGCAAGGTCCCCCGCACTGGTGTCAAGGTTTCTAGACCGGGGATAAAATTATCGATGGTGATCACTCTTTGTCGATCAGGAGATTTGAGGAGGTGGGGGATAAAAATAGTTTCCATAGATAACTCCTGTATCATTTATCGGTTATCGGGTGTCAACTGCGTTAGCGAGTAACGCCACCATAATTGCTCGGTGACAATCTTTACTTATATCAGCTTATCGCAGTCCTGACCTCTAGAGACATAGACCGGTTCTAGACTGTGGGGTGTAGGGTGTGGGGTGTAGGGTGTGGGGTGTGGGGTGCAGGGTGTGGGGTGTAGGGTGTGGGGTATGGGGTGTAGGGTGTGGGGTGTAGGGTGTAGGGTGTGGGGTATGGGGTGTAGGGTGTGGGGTGTAGGGTGTAGGGTGTGGGGAGAACAAAGCGTTCGACAAAAGCTCACGCCGAAGTCTGCCTTTTGCCTTTTGCCTTTTGCCTTTTGCCTCTTGCCTTTTGCCTGTCCTAATATGTAGTCTATATTCAACGGATTTAGTTTGACAGGCTGTCTGTTGATCGATCGAGAAAGTTTCCTCAGAATTGGGAGTATATGCACAAAGATACTCCTATGTCAACGGTTTTGAAAAATTTTCTTCCTCGCCTCGGTGGATTGGTTATGGTTGCACTGCTCTGCTCGCTTGTGCTGGGGGGATGGCCTCGGCTGGGAAAAGCGGCTCAATCAGTACATTTATCCTACTGGTTGCGATCGGGAATTGAACAACTAGAGGCTGGTAATTATCAGCAAGCTTTGCAGGATTTCAATCAGTCGATCGAACAGGAAAATAACTTGGCCCTAGCCTACAGTAATCGCTGTTTAACTGAGATTTATTTGCAGGATTATCTCCACGCTTGGCAAGACTGCACCCGCTCTTTACAACAGCAATCCGATAATTATCTAGCCCATTTCCATCGGGGTTTAGCTTTTTATCGTTTGGGAGATTATCCACAGGCGCTGACCGATTATAACCAGACTATCCAGTTAAAACCCACCTATTATCAAGCCTACTATAATCGGGGTTTAGTTCAGTCGGCTAGGAAAAATTATCCCCTTGCCCTAGCTGATTTTAATCAATCCTTGCGTCAAATTACTAACTGGCAACCCGACACTTTAGCCACTATTTATAATGATCGAGGTTTATCTCATTTAGCCCTCCACAATTTTACCTCAGCCAAAGCGGATTTTAATCAAGCTCTCCGGTTAAATAAAAATAACGCTTCAGCCTACTATAATCTAGCTTGTACCGCTCACCAATTAGGTGAATACGAACGCTCGATCGCCCATTTAAATCGAGCGATTGCCATCGATCCTTTTTATGCCGATGCTTATATTAGAAGGGGATTACTGCGGCATCAATTGGGTTATTATCAATCAGCTTTAGCGGATTTAAATCAAGGAGCCAATCACCTCTATCAACAGGGATTGCACCACAATTATCAGCAAATCCTCGCCCTGATCGAGCAGATTCACCAACAGTTACTTTCCTTACCATCTCCCATTGTTTAAAAGAGTGATCAATATTAGACCTCTTGCATAATTAATTTTTCAGGGTTCAAAAACGGCAAAAATAAGGATTAAATGGCATAAAATCTGTAAATAGACCATTTAATTGATTAATGCTTATTTTTAATTCTCCTGACTACTGACTACTGGCTACTGACTCCTAATCCTAACAACGATTTTTGATTTCTACAAGAGGTCTATTATAAAGGAAAGCGCTTCATGGCTGTGACGGCGAGACGGGCATTATCTTTAAGGACTTGGGAAACTCGGGGAATTTGGGGAATTTGCCAGAGAACATCGACGGTGCGCCGTAATAATCGCACTAGATCTCCCTCATCGAGACTGGTATTTTCGCACAATTCCGGCCAAGATGTCCCCTGGGCCCAACGGGAGGCAATCCCCATCAGTTGGGTTTCTAACCAGACGGGAATAGTGATATCGTAGCGAGATTGAGCTTGATAGAGTAAACGGCGAACTTCTCGCAGGCCGGGGGAATTTCCCTCTCCTTGCCGCAAAATATCGATAACTTCTGGCACAGGCGGGTAATTGCACCAAGTATCGGGGCGAGGGGGTTCCGTAATCATGGCGCTGATGGCGGCGGCTAGTTGGCTAGGAGTCAATCTGTCCAAATCTCCGGACATCATCGCTAATCCTAACCAGAGTTCATTTTCCCCGCGAATAGTGGCCGCCGCTTCTCCGAGGGGAGTGGGCAAATAACCCTCTAACGCTTGGAATTCTCGCAAAATCTCGATTAGATTCAGAAATTCTTCCCAGTAGTAGGATTTACGGGATTGTTGTTTTTGGTATTTAATCTGGGCTTTGTGTAACTTATCGCGAGCAATCTCTCGATCGTAGTATAATTTCATCAATCGCCCCGGATTTTTGCGTTTTTGCAGGGGATGAGCGGCAATTTGACTATTGACAATTTCAATTCTTTGTGCCTGTGTTTCCAGTTCCACCACCGGTGGGATGCCCTGCACTTGTTGGGGGATGGAATCGGCGATCGCCTGAGTATTTTCCTCACCCTTGCGCCACCCTCCTAGGGAAACTGCTGCTAGGGAAGGGGGTATCAGTTCGCCTAATTCCGCAGGAGTGAGAAAACCTCGATCGATCTCGCTAATATCGGCATAGGCGGCTAAATACCAGCGATTATCACTGCCTAAACAAACAAGAGTTCGCACTTGACCAGCGCCGTGCAGGGTATTGACAAAGATAGCGGGGACGGGGACGGGGACCTTAATATGTTTGCCCTTGAGATGGAGGATAGTTCCGACGGGAATATTCGGCAATTTTAGATGTATTTCCTGTCTTTTCTGGGCTTCTGACTGACTAGCGATGATTTTATACAGTCTTTCTTCCTCCCGCAGTCTTTCCCGTAGCTTTTCGTAACTGAAGACCTGTTCCCGCTCGATACCGGCTAACTCCATATCCAACTTAGCTAATTCGGTGGTTAAGGCGGTAATCTGTTGTCGTTCGGGGCTTAACTTCAAACGAGCGAGATATTCGGCGAAACTGCGCTCTAAGAGGTCTTTGGCCTGCTCTAGACTGTGTTTTTGCAGGAGATTTAAGACCATGCCGTAACTGGGCGCAAAACAGCTTTGCAGGGGTTCCGGTTGGGCGGTGGCCAGAAAAGCCGCTTCTTTTGCCCCTTCAAAGGGCGTTTGTACTGTCACCACATGGCCCACCGCGTCCATTCCCCGGCGACCCGCCCGGCCAGCAATCTGGACAAATTCCGAGGGAGTCAGCATACTATGGCCATCATCGGTGCGTTTGGAGAGGGCCGAGATAACGGTGGTGCGGGCGGGCATATTAATCCCGGCCGAGAGGGTAGCGGTGGCAAAAACCACCTTAATTAAACCGGCTTCAAAGAGTTGTTCGACTAATTCTTTCCAGAGGGGTAAAATCCCGGCATGGTGAACACCACAGCCCCGGGTGAGGGGTTCCACTTGGTCGGCGCGCACCAATTGGGAAGCACTGGCCAGGAATTCAAATAGTTGATTTTTCGTCTCGGGGTCGGCGGTTAAGAGGCTGAGGAGTTGCTCGTCAGACTGGGGGTTATTAGCGAAAAAAGCCAGTAATTTCTGGTGTAGGGGCGGATTTTCGACGGCAAAGAAGGAAAGGGCGAGTTCTTGCAGATTGGGATTATCTTCCAGGAAGAAAATGAGCAAACGGTAGTAAATGGCTCTAGCTTCTTCTGGATTAACGAGGTTGAGGTTTTTTAGCTCTCGAATCGCCTGATCGCAACCTTTGCGGCTGAAAATGACGTAAATGGCTGGGAGCATATCCTTGTCCCGCAGAGTGGTGACAATGGAGGCGATAGTGGGACAATCTTCTCGTTTTAAGCGTCGGGGTTTGCCGTGGCCGACTTTTGAGCGTAGTTTCGGGTTAACTTTGCTCTGTTTTGGGTCGAGCAGCGGGAATAATCCCTCTTTATTGGCGAAATAAAAGCGCAGGGGGACGGGGCGAAAATCGGAGTTAATGAGATCGCAGCTGGAGGTCTGCTGATTGTCGCCGGGTTGGGGCAGTTGCCGCACCCAGTTAATCCAGTCGGTGAGTTCCCCCGGGTTGCCAATGGTGGCGGAGAGGGCGACTAATTGGATACTAGGGGGACAGTAGATAATTGATTCTTCCCAAACGGTGCCGCGACCTCGATCGCTGATATAGTGACATTCATCGAGAACCAGGGTTTCCACGTTTTCTAGGGAAGTGCCTACCTGACCGATCGGGGTTTTGTACAGCATATTGCGAAAAATTTCTGTAGTCATGACTACAATTAATGCTGAAGGATTGATCACCACATCGCCGGTAATCAATCCCACTTCGGCAAAGAGCAGCGGGGAATCCTCATCGCCATCGGTGGGGGTGCGACCGAATTTTTCTTGAAAATCCCGGAATTTTTGGTTAGAAAGAGCTTTCAGGGGAGTGGTGTAGAAAACCCGTTTGCCCCTTTCGAGGGCGCGATAGATAGCGTATTCTCCGATTAAAGTTTTGCCGGAACCCGTGGGAGCGCAGACGACCACTGATTTACCGGCAGCGAGAGCGGCGATCGCCGAGTGCTGGAAGTCGTCGAGTTTAAAGGGAAAAATGGTTTTGAGATTCAAAGAAGTAGGGTTAAGGGACTCTTTCACGTCAAGTCTAAGAGGAGAAATTTTTTTAATTGTGGCTATTCTGGCTGGCTTTTTTGATTCTAGTCGAAAAAAGCGGACTTCTAGAAACTAGGGACAAGCTTAACCTTTGGGGGTGATGCCCAATCCCATCATACTTCATTTTTATCAGAAATGCTGTAAGCTAAGAGGTATTTAAACCGCTTATTCTTAGATTAGCCGAATCTCTCCCAATCCCTTTACTGTTGACTCTTGCCTCTTGCCTCGTCTCAACAAGCAATTTAAATTACGAACAGCTTATCACTAATAATTGTCTCTCTATTTTCTCCTTAACTTGATTACTTATACTTACTGATGATGATTAATTTTTCTGCTGAAGACTGTCTAGTTTTAGTGGTTGATGATGTCAGTAAAAATCTCCAATTGGCTGTGGAGATTCTTGATTCTGCTGGTTATGCCACCATTTTTGCTAGTAGTTTTAAACAGGCAATAGAACAAGTAAAAACTGCTAATCCTGACCTAATTCTTCTTGACTTAATGATGCCAGAGATGGGGGGAATAGAAGTTTGTCGAAGACTAAAAACTGACAATCTATACGCTCATATACCAATTATCTTTGTGACAGATAGTAAGGAAAAAGAAGATATTCTCAATGCTTTTAATTCTGGGGCTGTGGACTATGTAAATAAACCCTTTCATAGTTGGGAACTGTTAGCCAGAGTTAAAATTCATCTAGAACTGAAAAAGACTCAAGAAGAACTGAAAAATATCAATTCTCAACTAGAAAAGCTAGTCAGAACTGATAGCCTAACTGGGGTAAATAATCGTCGAGAGATTCTCTACTTAGGTGAGAAAGAATTTCAACGATGTCGTCGTTATCATCGTTATTTTTCGGTTCTATTCATCGATATCGACCATTTTAAACATATTAACGATACCTTTGGTCATATCCTAGGAAACAAAACTTTAATTACTGTCGCTGGGGCAATTAAAACCTGTCTGCGTCAAGTGGATAGTTTTGGGCGCTTTGGGGGCGAGGAATTTGTCGCTATTCTCCCAGAAACTAATCTTGAAGATGCTGCTACCACAGCCCAGCGCATTTGTCAAGTAATTAACAAGTTAAATATTGAACTTGCTCAACAAAAAGTGCCAGTTACTGCTAGTATCGGTGTGGCAACATTTAGCCCTCAAGATAATAATCTAGAAGAGGTGATCGAGCGGGCTGATCATGCCATGTTAGCCGCTAAAAATCAAGGCAGAAATCGAGTTAGTCTAGGTAAAACAGTATGAAAAATTTGTTATTTATTCTTGGTTTTTTGCTCTTAGGTGTAGCCCCAAGTTTTAGCGCCGATCTCGATACGATTATACGCCGAGGAAAATTAATTGTCGCTGTCAAAAATAATCTCCCTCCCCTCGCTTTCCTTGATTCTCAGGGCAATTTACAAGGATTGGAAATCGACATCGCTAAACGTCTAGCTGAAGAAATTCTCGGTTCTGACAGTGCTATTATTCTCAAACCCGTTAGTAATCAAGAACGTTTACAGGTGGTTATTGATGATCGGGTGGATTTGGCGATCGCTCGTGTGGCGATTACTCCCGCACGTCAGCGTCTCGTGGATTTTAGCCCCTTTTATTACCTCGATAGCAGCGGTTTTGTGACGAAAAACCTGCTATTTCAGCGTTTAGAAGACCTAGCTAACTCTAGAATCGCCGTACTCAACGGCTCGACGACAATCGCCCTTGTGCGTTCCCATTTACCTAAGGCTACCCTGCGCGGGGTTGCTTCCTATCAAGAAGCTTTAAATTTACTGGAAACGGGGGAAATAGACGCTTTTGCGGCTGATAATAGCCTTTTAACTGGTTGGGTGCAGCAATTCCCCAATTATCGTCAATTACCGATCCAGTTGGGGGCGATCGCTCTAGGAGTCGTTCTCCCTAAAGGTTTACAGTACCAAAGTCTCCGAGAACGCGTCAATCAAGCGATCGAGCGGCTAGAATCCACCGGCTGGTTAGTAGAACGGGTGAACTATTGGGGCTTACCCCTGAGAATTCGGGAAATGGGGAGATAGGGTGTGGGGTGTGGGGTGTGGGGTGTGGGGTGTGGGGTGTGGGGTGTGGGAAGTGGGGTGTGGGGTGTGGGGTGTGGGGAGTTTTTTGCTGTGAACAGTGAACAGTGAACTGAAAACTCACATCTGAGCGGCGATCACTGATAACTGACTAAATCCTGCTATAATCTGAGGGAATAAGTATAAAAATATTAATTGCTCGATCGCTAATTATGGAAGATACCCTGCCGCTTATTTACGTTTCTGGATTGCTAATTTTCGTGATTGGTTTAGGAATTTTTGTCATCGTGCAAATCTTTAAAACCCGTCGAGTGGAAGGAACCTTTAACAAGCTACAAAAGAAATTGCAAAAAGAAAAAGGTACAGCTAAAGAATACTATGAATTAGGGAGTCTTTATCTCGATAAAAAACTCTATGTTCAAGCATTGAGTTTACTACAAAAGGCTTTAAAAATCTCTGAGGAAGAAAGCATCGAACCAGAAAATCAAGCTCTAATCTACAATGCGCTCGGTTTTTCCTATTTTGCCCAAGAACAATTAGAATTAGCGATTCGTAACTACAAAGAAGCAATTAAACTTTATCCTCAATACTCGATCGCTCTCAATAATCTTGGCAATGTTTACGAAAAGAAACAAATGGCGAAAAAAGCTCTCGAAACCTACGAAGAAACTCTCAAATTTGATCCTAATAATACCGTGGCGAAAAAGCGAGCCGAATCCCTGCGTAAACGCTTCGCTGAATCGAAATAGTTTTGACTACTATCAAATTCTTTTTAGAGATCGAAGAATCTTCGATCTCTTTCTTTATTTCAAGCCATAAAATACCACGATTAAAACTGGGGTTAAAATCGTCAAAATTAAATTTAGGGGCGCACCCAAACGGGTAAAATCGAGGAATTTATAGCCTCCGGGGGCATAAACCATGGTATTAGTTTGATAGCCAATCGGTGTTAGATAACTATTAGAAGCGGCAAAGGTGACAGCATACATAAAAGCCAAAGGATTTAAACCCAAAGTTTTCGCCACTTCCACGGCGACGGGAATCATTAACACCACGGCGGCGTTATTAGAGAGAATTTCAGTTAAAACTGAAGTAATTAGATAGAAAAAAACTAAGATCCAAAACCCCGAAAGATTGCCGCCGATAGCCACTAAATTATCTGCCAACCATTTAGTCGTTCCCGAGTTATCCATGGCAGTACCCAGGGGAATTAAACCCGCTAATAAAAAGATAATATCCCAACGAATGGAACCATAGACTTCCCCCGGTTTTAGACAGCCAGTAATTACCATTAAAACCACCCCGACTAAACTGGTGACGAGAATCGGTTGAATATCAAAAGCGGCAATAATAATCACCAACAAAGTAATCATTAAAGCAATAATGCCTTTATCCTGTCGCAATGATTCGATCTCTTTTTCTTCTAAGACTAATAATTCTCGCGTGGTTTGTAAACCAATAAAACTCTGTTTTGGTCCTTGAACCAAGAGCAAATCGCCAAATTTTAAAGGAATTTTCCCTAATCTTCCTTGCAGTAATTCTGAACCACGCCGAATCGCTAAAACCGTTGCGTTATAACGCTGACGGAATTTCAAATCTTTTAAAGTTGTCCCAATTAAACGGGAATTAGAGAGAATCAAAACCTCGGCTAATTTTTCCTCACCTGTAGTAATTGTCGATTCAATATCTCCTTTCTGAAATTTGACATCGGCAAAGATTTCTAAGCCTCTTTCATCTTTAATTTTTAATAGTTCTTCCCGACTACTGTGAACGATTAAAATATCGCCAGCATTGAGAACTTTATCGGCTAAAGGTTGGGATAAATGTACCTTATTTCTGATTAATTCCAACACATCAAAATTAAACTTTCTTTGTAGTCCACTTTGGGATAAAGTTTGACCGATAAGATTAGAACGAGGGGTAATAATTACCTCACTCAGATATACTTTAGAACCATAATCATCCTCTAAAAATTCCCCGGTGGAAGATTTGCGATCGGGTAGTAATTTCGGAGCAAAAATTGTTAAATAAATCAAACCTGCCAAAAAAGTGACTAATCCTAAAGCAGTGAATTGAAATAAGCTAAATTCCCCATAACCCAGCTTGGCAGAAATACCACTAGCGAGAATGTTAGTAGAAGTCCCCACCACGGTAATCATCCCCGCTAAAACCGTTGCGTAGGAAAGGGGAATTAATAACTTAGAAGGAGAAATTTTTTGTTTTTTACACCAATCTTCGACGATGGGTAAAAAGATCGCCACCACTGCCGTGTTATTAATAAAAGCACTAATCGGCCCCACCAATGCCCCTAAGACAAATACCTGTTGGTGGGGATTTTTGCCCCCCCAAACCAGCAAGCGATCGCGAATTACTTGAATCACTCCCGTGCGGGTAATTCCAGCACTAAGCACAAACATCGCCATCACTGTCACCGTGGCAGAATTACTAAATCCGGCGATACCTTCTTCGGGAGTAACTAAACCCAAAAGAATCAGGACAATCGCCACGCATAAAGCGGTTAAATCTACCGGTAGCCATTCCGCCACGAAAGCGACTAAAGCAACGACTAAAACCGTTAAAGTCAGAATAATTGGTGTTGGCATTGATTTATTTTTTCGTCATGAACCAGCGAATAAATAACTTCTCCAACTCAATCCAAACAAACATTAAGGCACTAAATCCAAAACAGATTAATAATTCTGTGCCACTAATCCATTGAGTGCCGAAGAAGCTTTGTAGAGGAGGAGCATAAATTAACAACAATTGTAGGATCGTTGTCAAGCCCACGGCGGCGATAATGTAAGGATTAGAGAAGGGATTCATTTGCACAGCTAACTGGGTATGGGAACGCACCGCTAAAGCGTGACCCATTTGTGCTAAACAGAGGGTAGTAAATACCATGGTTTTCCAACGTCCAGGATCTCCGATTTCGGGGGTTGCTTGAGTATATCGGTAAGCCCAGTACATCATAATAATGGTGAGAATGGCAAAGACGATGCCGATGCGAATCATATACCAACCCAAACCGCGGGCGAAAATGCTTTCCCGGGGGCTAAAAGGTGGACGTTTCATCACATTAGGTTCGGCGGGTTCCATTGCCAGAGCAAGAGCCGGTAAACCGTCGGTGACAAGGTTCATCCAGAGGATTTGCAAGGGAGAAAGGGGTACACCGCCTAAACCGAGCAGAGGAGCCGCTGCAATCGTTAAAACCTCGCCAATATTACTGCCGAGAATGTATTTAATAAAGCGCCGAATGTTACTGTAAACCACGCGCCCTTCTTCGGTGGCGGCGACGATGGTGGCAAAATTATCATCTAGCAAAATCATATCACTGGCTTCTTTGCTGACATCGGTTCCGGTAATCCCCATGGCGATACCGATATCCGCTTGTTTTAGTGCCGGAGCATCGTTCACCCCGTCCCCCGTCATGGCGACGAATTTGCCCCGTTTTTGCAAAGCTTGGACGATTCTCAGCTTATGTTCGGGAGAAACGCGAGCATAGACGCTAACACCATCTACCTCTCCCTCTAGGTCATTCTGAGACATTTTTTCTAATTCTTTACCCGTGATTACTCGCTCCCCGGGGGCAGCAATGCCTAATTCAATGGCGATCGCCTTGGCCGTTAATTGGTGATCTCCGGTAATCATAATCGGACGAATTCCCGCTTGACGACAGAGAGCAACCGCTTCTTTAACTTCTTTGCGGGGTGCATCGAGCATTCCCACCAATCCCAACCAAACCAGGGATTGTTCCTCACTATCTTCTCTTTCCGCTTCTGGCACTTCTGTCATCGGTTTATAGGAAAAACCTAAGACTCGTAGGCCATTACCCGCCATTTCGTCATTTTGTGCCAAAATACGGCTTCTTTGTTCTGGTGTTAAGGGTTGACTTTCCGCCCCAACTTGGATCAGAGAACAACGTTCGAGAATTAATTCCGGTGATCCTTTGGTAAACATTAAATAGGCAGAATCCCCCAAACCTAACTGGGCATTCTCACAGATTACTGACATTCTCTTTCTTTCGGAAGAAAAGGGAAATTCGCCTAAACGAGGGCTTTGTGGTGCCAATGCTTCCCGATATAGTCCTCCTTTACCCGCTAACGTCAGTAAAGCTCCTTCGGTGGGATCGCCTAAAATTGACCATTCTTGCGCTTTATTTTGCAAAAGTGCATCATTACACAGCACACAAGCCGTTAAAATTGCCTGTAGTTCGGGATCACTTTCACTAGCACCATTAAACTCACCGATGGGCGCGTAACCTTCCCCCGTGACAGTAATTGTCTGCTCGGAGGTATTAACTTTCTGCACCACCATTTTATTTTGAGTTAAAGTTCCGGTTTTATCGGAGCAAATCGTCGTTACCGAGCCTAAGGTTTCCACTGCCGGCAATTTACGAATTAAAGCTTGTCTTCTCACCATTCTTTGGGTTCCAATTGCCAATGTCACCGTTACCACTGCCGGTAAACCTTCGGGGACAACAGCCACAGCCATACTGAGGGAAGTTTCGAGGAATGATTCAAAAAACTGCCAACCGGAGCTAATTACGCCCCAAAGCACGACTACAGCCACTAAAGCTAGGGAACCACTCACTAAAACGTTACCTAACTGCGACATTCGCTGCTGTAGGGGAGTTGGTTCACTTTCTACTCCTTGCAACATGGCGGCAATTTTACCGATTTCCGTATCCATTCCCGTCTTGGTAATCGCCACTTTCCCACGCCCCTGTACTACTTCCGTACCCTGATAGACGAGGTTAATGCGATCGCCCAAAGAGGCATCTTCCGGTAAAACCTTCTGTGCTTGTTTATTCACCGATTCCGCTTCACCCGTTAAGGCAGCTTCGCGGATTTGCAGGTTTTGTGCTTCTAATAATCTGCCATCGGCGGCAATTTGTACTCCCGCTTCCAGTAACATGATATCCCCGGGTACAAGTTCCTTAGCCGCCACTTCAAAGGTGCTACCATTACGAATAACTCTAACTTTGGGCGAGGATAACTGCTTAAGGGCCGCTAATGCCTTTTCTGCCCGACTTTCCTGTAAATATCCTAAAATACCGTTTAAAATAACAATTGTAAAAATAGCGATTGCGTCTTTGGGAAATTCCCCTTTTTTCAGGTCCAAAACTGCTGAAACCACCGCCACGGCAATCAGCATCACTAACATAATGTTAGTAAACTGTTCCCAGAGAATCATTAACGGGCTACGTCCCCCCGTTTCTTTTAGTTCATTTAACCCGAAAATATCCTTTCTTTTAACAATTTCCGCCTCGATTAAGCCGGTTTCCCCATTGGTTCTCAGTATTTCTAGGGTTTGTTCGCCAGTTAAATTATGCCAAGCACGATTATTCTCTATTTCCGAGACTTGAGGTGACGTAGTGGGAAAAGTCATAGCGATCGATTGAAGAGGGTGTACGCGTGAACTAAAAAGGTAAGCGAATTAAGCTAATTACATATCACAATATCAGTTATCAGGGAGCATTGGGGAGAGGGTAGTGGGGTAGTGGGGTGTAGGGAAATGGGGAGACCACTTCGTGCGCGTTGCGGGGGGGAGTGGGGAGATGGGGAAGCTATCTCATCACCCTATCACCCCAAAACCCTATAACCCCATAACCCTATCACCTGTCTCCTGTCTCGGAGTCTCCTGACTTCTCGATAAGCTGAAAAAAATGTAACGAAATGTGAAGTATAATAGCGAATGTGATAGAGACAAAACATTAGAGAGTAGATAAGAAACGATGCGAGTTGCGATCGCTGGTGCGGGACTAGCCGGATTATCTTGTGCGAAATACCTTGTCGATGCGGGACATACGCCCATCGTACTGGAACGTCGCGATGTATTAGGGGGAAAAATTGCCGCTTGGAAAGATGCCGATGGGGACTGGTACGAAACCGGTTTACATATCTTCTTTGGCGCTTATCCCAATATGCTGCAATTATTCCAAGAATTAGGCATAGAAGATCGTTTACAGTGGAAAGAACACTCGATGATCTTCAATCAGCCAGAAAAACCGGGGACCTATTCGCGGTTTGACTTCCCAGATATTCCCGCCCCAATTAACGGTATTGTTGCCATTCTTCGCAATAATGATATGTTAACTTGGGAGGAAAAAATTAAATTTGGACTCGGTTTAATCCCTGCCATTGTTAAAGGCCAAAGTTACGTCGAGGAGATGGATAAATATTCTTGGTCGGAATGGTTAGAGAAACAAAACATACCGCCTAGGGTAGAAAAAGAAGTGTTTATCGCTATGTCGAAAGCCCTAAACTTTATCGATCCTAACGAGATTTCCGCCACGATTCTACTAACAGCCCTCAACCGCTTTTTACAGGAGAAAAACGGCTCAAAAATGGCTTTTCTCGACGGTTCACCCCCGGAAAGACTCTGCCAACCTTTAGTCGATTACATCACCGCTAGAGGCGGCGAAGTGCGCTTAAACGCCCCTTTAAAAGAGATTGTGTTAAATGAAGATGGCACAGTTAAAGCCTTCTTAATGCGCGGTTTAGACGGTGGGGAAGATTATCTTTTTGAAGCCGATCTTTATGTGTCTGCGATGCCGGTAGATCCTTTAAAAGTTTTACTACCTAAACCTTGGCAAGAAGATAAATTCTTTCAAAAATTAGAAGGATTAGAAGGGGTTCCCGTCATTAATTTACACCTCTGGTTTGATCGCAAACTAACCGACATCGATCATTTATTATTCTCCCGTTCGCCCTTACTCAGTGTTTATGCTGACATGAGCAACACCTGTAAAGAATACGCTAACCCCGATCGCTCGATGTTAGAATTAGTTCTCGCTCCCGCTCAGGATTGGATTAGCAAATCCGATGAAGAAATTATCGCCGCCACGATGAAAGAACTAGAAAAACTCTTTCCCCAACATTTTACTGGCGATAATCCCAGTCAATTGTTAAAATATCATCTGGTGAAAACTCCCCGATCAGTTTATAAAGCCACCCCTGGCCGACAAGCTTATCGACCTTCTCAAAAAACTCCGATCGAGAATTTTTATCTCGCCGGTGACTATACCATGCAAAAATATTTAGGGAGCATGGAAGGAGCGGTTTTATCAGGGAAATTAGCGGCAGCAGTGATCAGCAAAGATCACCCCGCAGCACCGCTAAACCCGAATAAAACCCAATCTATACCAGTGTCCAGCGCTCGTTAATTCTCTGGCTAGGGACTAATGACGAAAATGGCCTTGAGTGAGACAATGCTATATCATTAGCCACAGTTCGCCGTTAATCTAAGTCAATCATTCCGCCCCAGCAGAATGCTCCAATTGCCAAAACCGACCCACCCCACCAAACCCCTCGTCTCCCTTGCGGAGTCCTACGAACTCTGTCGCCGGATTACAGAGAAGTATTCCAAAACGTTTTATCTCGGTACTCTCCTGATGCCGAAAGCAAAACGTCAAGCGATCTGGGCAATTTATGTCTGGTGTCGTCGTACCGATGAACTGGTCGATGGTCCCCAAGCCCGGTTAACTACCCCTGAAACCCTCGATTTATGGGAAAAACAGCTAGAAACCGTCTTTTCTGGGGTTGCCATCGAGGATGCCGATGTCGCTCTCGTGGATACTCTAGAAAAGTTCCCCATGGATATCCAACCCTTTCGGGATATGATCGCCGGGCAACAGATGGATCTCTATCGCAGTCGTTATCAAACCTTTGATGAACTAAAACTGTACTGCTATCGGGTGGCGGGGACGGTGGGGTTAATGTCCAGCGCGGTGTTAGGATTGGAAGATGACGATCGCTCGGCCCCTTGGCGGCGCAATCAAAGCGTCTATATCCCTCAAGAAGAAGCGATCGATCTCGGTATTGCCAATCAATTAACCAATATTTTGCGGGATGTGGGGGAAGATGTCCATCGTGGCCGGATTTATCTACCTTTAGAGGATTTAGAGCGTTTTAACTACAGCGAAGACGATTTACTCAAAGGGGTTAATGATCACCGTTGGCAGGCGTTAATGCGCTTCCAAATTGAGCGCGCTCGTTATTACTACGATTCCGCCGAAAGGGGGATTCGCGCCCTTAATCCCGATTCCCGTTGGCCGGTTTGGGCGGCTTTACTGCTTTATCAAGGCATTTTAGACGTAATTGAAGCAAATAACTACGATGTCTTCGCCCGTCGTGCCTTCGTGCCTTTACCCAAGAAAATGCTCTATTTACCCGTGGCTTGGCTGCGATCGCAAGCGTTATAAAAATTCGACGGGTTTTGTCGCTTACCGACTCCACCCGTCGAGTCTCAACTAGGGTTGGCTGAAAAAGTCTTTCCTGGGGGCAGGGTGTGGCCCCCCCAACCCCCCCGACATCGGGGGGGCAGGTGGGGTGTAGGGTTTTACCTATTTTCATCTGGTAAACTACCTAATTTTCAGGGAAAAAGTCCCTGAATTCTCCCCCTGATCACTACCATATCTGGTACTTTTTGACCTCCCAAAAGTCTAAAAGTCTTACCCAACAAGGTTTTTAGATTTATTCAGCCAACCCTAACTATTAACTGTTCCCAATTCAGTTGCTTAACTTGGGTTTGGTTTTTCAGCGTGATTTAGGAGTCACCAACCAGAAAGGTCCAGTTTCCGTGCAGGGAACATCTCGTTCGGTTTCGTAAACCACAAGACCCTCTTGCCGATCCAAAACTAACGCTTCTCCTAGACGGACGTAGGATATAAACGGGCCGAGATAGCGGACGACAGGCTCATCGCTACAGGACGGCAACACCCGATCGTTAAAATACTCGTATCCCACATCCTCGACGCTTTCATAGTAGCGGATGCTGAGATCATCGATCGCTTTCCCCGGAAAACGTTCTTGGATAGCTGACCGGAGAAATTCTGGCAGCGGTCGATCGGGCGATAATAATGTTGCAGATTTCATGGCTTTTCCCCCTAAAACTAAAGGAAGCGGGAAACTCTGACAAGTGCCTCCCCCATCGGGACTATTCACTTCCGCTCCCCACCCCGGCAATTTTTTACTAGGGATGGAAGCCAGCGCGGGGAGTTCCCTTGTATTCATTGTAACAAATTTCTCCGCAAAGGTTCGGGTCGATACCGTGAGAACAGGTTCTCTTGATTTTTCGTTACAAAGATTGACAAATTTATCCTTTCATTTTAGCGATAATAATAATTACCAGGCGACAAGCCAGAACAAATAGTGGAAATAGGGAAAGACGAACGAGGCTGGGACTAACTAACTAGCAATAATGATAGCGAGAAAAGAAGTGGTTTAGTAGTGCCGAATTCTCGTTCCCAATTATTTAGGAGGTAGGAAAGATGACAATTTATGTCACCCGCGAGGGGGATAAACTGGTGGCCGATTCCCCACTGGAATTGGTGGAAAAATTACAACAATGTCAGGGCAGAATGGCGGAAACAAGACAGGACTTCATGACTCGGATGGCCGCACAGATGGTAGCCAGCCAAGGCGTTACCGTTCCTATCACCGATCCGGAGAATTTTATCGCCGAGCTAATCCACAACGATTTTCTCAGCGTGGTGGACAGTATTGATGGCTGAAAGTCGGCCGGGGAATTGGCAGGAAAACTTAGCCCCTAGTAACCCTAACACTCAACCCCACTACCCTAGGTCAAAAAGCAAAATTTCCGAGTCTTCTAGAGATTGAATAGCCAAAGAAGTTTCCTCGCTAATTGCCGCTCCATCCCCCGCTCGTAAATGCACGCCATTCACGGTTATTTGCCCTCTAGCCACTTGTAACCAGCCATAACGACTGGGGGCTAAGGGATGGGTGAGGGACTGGCCTAGGGGCAAAATTCCTGCGTATAGATTAACGTCTTGATGGACTTTAACCGCCTTACCTGCGCCGGTGGGAGAGGCGATTAACTGTAAGGTATGGGGAGAAAATTCGATCGCTTTTTGTTCATAGCTGGGTTCTAGATTTTTTGAGTCGGGAATAATCCAAATTTGCAGAAGATGGAGGGGATTAGTGGCAGAATGATTAAATTCACTGTGTTTTATTCCTGTTCCTGCGCTCATCCGTTGAATTTCACCGTGTCGAATCACGGAACCCGTGCCGAGACTGTCTTGGTGTTCTAGTTCTCCCTCCAAAACATAGGTTAAAATCTCCATATCGTGGTGTCCGTGGGTGTGAAATCCTTTTCCCCCAATTACTTTATCCTCATTAATAACTCTTAGACTCCTAAAATTAATCTGTTGGGGATCATAATATTGGGCAAAAGAAAAAGTATGATAGGTATCCAACCAACCATAGTTAGCGTGGCCTCTTTCCTCAGCTTTGCGTATAGTAATCATCAGTTTTACTCTTTTTTATCTCTATATTCCTAGTATATAAAATATTGCCAAAAATGATCAGTAGGCACTTAAAATTCAGATAGTTACCTTACCTTCTTTTTTAGCCCAAAAAGCCTCCTACTGGGGGCTTAGGAAGAATGTAGTTACTTCTTATAGTAGAGCAAATTATGTCGAGAATTGGCAAATATAGCTCGATTTTTGTTGAAGCTGTACTGCATTTAAATTGCGTATTGAATATTTTAGTACAAATGCTCAAACTCCTTCTCCCTGCTCCCTTCTCCACTCTCCCCGGCAGTCTTAACGAGTAATTTAAATAGTCAACAGCTTATTATTGCGGTAAAAACGCCTAACTATAGCATTTGGGCAGGTTACTTCATAATTTGCATTTCAGCTTGCTTGATCAAGATTTCAGGTCAAACTTAAGCCAAATCTCGCCAATCTATCCCTAAATCTTGTAACTTCTGAGCCATCTTTTCTGCTACTTCTTCAGGGGTGGGAACAAGTTTACCTTCAGGGGTAAAAAAGCGTAATTGGCTGTCATGAACACCTAAAAATAATTCTAACTGAATTTACGGGGGATACTATAGCTTATTTTGAAGTCCATGGTACGGGAAAGGCCGTCGGTGATGCAACCGAATTAGAAGTCTTATCTCATGTTCATCCAGATACGGTAAATAAGGCCGTTATTGGTTTAATTAAAGCGAATATTGGCTATACTAAGGCGGCAGGGATAGCAGGGTTAATTAAAGTGACTATGGCGGTTCATCGTCAAATTTTACCACTGGTGACGGGATGCGATCGCCATCAGGCTCAGTTAACCGAAGACAAGGCTAGGTTACAGGTATTAAAAGAGGGGCAAATTTGGCCAAATTCCTTACCTTTACGGACAGGAGTGAGTGCCATGGGTTTTGGGGGCATTAATAGTCATATTATCCTAGAGAGATTAAGTCAGATTCGTCGTCACACTTTAACGCAACAGGAACAAAAATGAATCCATCCAAGATGCAGAGTTATTCCTATTGAGTGCAAATCGTCAAGAAGACTTACAAGCACAGGTTAATCGGTTATTAAATATTGTTCCACTTTTGGGAAATTTTGCTAAAATATGAAAAGCGGTAAAGCGCGCAAGGTATCAGGGGGACTGACCTCCCGATCCTTTGTACCTCAGAACAAATATCGTCCTCGGCCCGAAGACAAAATTCAGTTCCGTCCGCCGCCTGGCAGTCGGTGGACGTTAAGTTGAAATGCTGGTGGATTCGGTCTGACGGGGGCATAATTTTCGGATTGTGTCTAGTTAAGAGGAGTAGAAGCAGCAATCTCTCGTTACAGCCGTAGGCTCAAGGGTGAGAGTGTCAACACCTAATCATACCCAAAACCTCAAACCTCAAAAATTGATATTCCTAACCCATAAACGAAACTGTCGAGGAGAAAATTACCTACACACAGCCAGCAAAAGAGTAATAGATTGGTGTATTATTCATCAAAGAGGGACGTTAATAATTGGGCATGATGAGCGGATGAAACAATCTCTTAATCTAGGAAAAAGGAATCATCAACAATTGGTCAATGTTCCTCATTATAGATGAAGAGAAATGTTAACCTATAAAGCTCAATTAAAAGGAATAAAAGTCATAATAGCTGAAGAATCCTCTACCTCAAAATCGAGGGATTTAGATAGGGATGATTTACCTAAAAAATATGGTGAAGAAAAACCATTATTTAAGGGAAAAAGGTTAGCTAGGGGACTTGATAAAATGGGAACAAATCAATTGTTAAATGCCGATGTCAATGGGGCATTTAACATCATTAGAAAAGTAATTCCTGATGTCGTTGACCAGGGAAGAAAGGGTTTGCCGTTTAACCCGCTCCGTGCTTGAACCACTACGAATGACTAAGCTTTCAGGCTTTTAAGTAAGTTTGAGTAAGTTTAGTTGAGCGGTAATCTCAAAAGGAAAAACAGATATTATTTTGATGAAAGGCTATGGGTATCAGCATCTTGAGAATCTGGGCGATCGCAGCTAACAGTTTTCGCGAGGTTATCCGCGATCGCATTCTTTACTTTATCGGGTTTTTTGCCTTGTTGATGGCCTTCGCTTGGCGTTTATTACCAGAAATTGCGGTGGGAACCCATCAGAAAATCTTTCTTGACTTGGGATTAGCCGCTATCGGGTTATTAGGGGTAATTGTTGCGGTTTTTGTGGGTACAGGGCTAATTAATAAGGAAATTGACAAGAGAACTATTTTAGTTTTGATTCCTAAACCCCTGAGTCGGGCCGAATTTATCCTCGGTAAACACTTGGGTTTGTCCGGGGTTTTAGCGGTGATGTTGGGGGTAATGTTGGTGATTTACCTGCTGATGTTGTCGGGGATGAAAGTATCTTTTCAAGCTTTACCCCTGATTGTCTCGGTTTTCTATCTCGGTTTGGAATTAATTCTCATCGCGGCCGTGGCGATCGCTTTTGGGGTATTTACCAGTTCGATTTTAGCCACGTTAATGACTTTTGGGGTCTATCTAATGGGTCACATCAGCAAAGATCTGATCCAATTGGGTATAATCAGCAAAAATCCCAATATCCTCGCTATCACTAAAAATATTTATCTAATTCTCCCAGATTTAGAGAGATTAAATTTTAGAAACGAGGCCGTTTATGGTTTGCTGCCTAGTGCTGATGTCTTAATCGCTAATGCCCTCTACAGTCTCGTTTATACTGGTCTATTATTGGGTATCTCCATCCTTATCTTTTCACGACGACAATTTTAACTGGGGTTGCCGAGTCAAGGAATGAATGTCATCGCCATCGATTAGTTTATAGACATGATTAGCCATGAAATTAAAGGCACAACTGCATATTTTAAGTCGAGACGCGGTCAATTACGGACTGGCCCCCGTAGTCATGGAAGAAGCGGTTAATCCCGTCCTCGCCGCTATGGCCAGACAGTTAAAACATTTACAATACTATGTGGTGCAGAATAGCCAGGGTGATTGGTTACTAACCACCTTAGCCCATCGGCGGCAGCCGCAACAGGAGAAAAGGGTAATCTATGCCTTTGCTACGGAAAAAATGGCCATATCTGCTCAAAATACCCCCAATTCACCCCTATCAACGCTCCTGATTCCCGTAACCCATCTTTTATTTCAATTATTTGCCCTAGAAAAAGTAGATAGTATTATTTTTCTGGAAAATGCACACACCGCTCAAACGGGAAAAGAAATCACCCGGACCCAATTAAGGGCCAATATTGAAAAACAACTGCAAAAACTAGCGACAATTCCTGCCAATCTTGCTTAACTGAGTATCATTAATCGAGGTCAATTAGATGTCACCAGAGACTTTTTCAGCTGCCAACTTGAGTCTAGTGTAACCAGAGAGATTTTTGAGAAAGGAAGGTGTCGCTAGTGTGGGCCACACTTCACCCCATCAGATATAGTAGAAGTACAGTATATACATTCTCAACAATACGGTGGTCAGGATGAATACAAAAACCCCCAATTACTAGACCGCCAGTTTCAGGATGATAAAACGGCTCTCCAGTGTCAAGCTGTATCCCTAACAATGGAGCAGTCAAACTAGGAGCCGTGTGAGGTGAAAGTCTCACCTACGTTTCTCAAGGGGAGGAGATGGAGTTGACTCTATTCTCAGACCCTAATGGATAGATTGGACTCTATCAGTATCCGCCGCTACTAATACCTTAAATCTTAGCCAGAATGCCAGATTTACACTTGCTTAATTCTCATACACAGGCCCTAGAAACCGCCTTCATCCCCACTGCCGACCGGTCTTTTTCCTACCCTCTATCCCTCGACCTCGCTACAATTAATCAACGTTTTGACTCCGCTAACGCCGCGGAAATCGTCGCTTGGTCCGCGGCCACCTTTGGGGAAGGTTTGGTGATGAGTACCAGTTTCGGCATTCAGGCGGCGGTAATGTTGCACCTCGTCACCGCAATTATCCCCGATATTCCCGTCATTTGGATCGATACCGGCTATCTTCCCCCGGAAACCTATCAATTTGCCGAAGACTTAAGCCAACGCCTCCATTTAAACCTGAAAGTTTATCAATCTCCCCTCAGTCCCGCCCGCATGGAAGCAATCCACGGTAAATTGTGGTCAAATAACGATCTGGACTCCCTCAATCTCTACGACAAAATCCGCAAAGTGGAGCCGATGCAACGGGCCCTGAAGGAATTAAAGGCCACCGCTTGGTTAGCGGGTTTGCGTCGCGACCAAACCGACCACCGCAAAACTCTCCAATGGGTCAATCAACAGGGCGAACGTTACAAAATATTACCGATCCTTGACTGGAATGCCAAAACCATCTACGAGTATCTGACTAAATACGATCTTCCCTACCATCCCTATTTTGATCTGGGTTATGTCTCCGTGGGCGATTGGCACTCCAGTCGGCCTTTAACCGCCAATGATAGCAACGAACGAGACACCCGTTTCAAGGGTTTAAAACAAGAATGCGGTCTTCATTTGCCCTTAACCCCCGGAGAAGCACAAAGTCTCGACGCAAGCTCCCTATAACTGCCAGGGTGGGAAAATTGCCGGTGCGATCGGTTCCTAGACGTTAGACAATGGTTATTAGACCTCTTGTAAAAATCAAAAATTGTTGTTAGGCTTAGGAGTCAGTAGCCAGTAGTCAGTAGTCAGGAGAATTAAGAAGAAGTAATAATCAGTTAAATGGTCTATTTACAGACTTTATGCCATTTAATCCTTATTTTTGCCGTTTTTGAACCCTGAAAAACTAATTATGCAAGAGGTTTATTGATTATTAATCCCCCATTAACCATGGCTATTTTAGAAAATTTTCTCGAAGTCGGCTCTCTCAAGTGGTTTTATCGACAGGTTAACCCCGATCAACAACCAGACACAACCCCCGTGATCCTACTCCATGGTTTACCCGCCCATAGCTATATTTGGCGGGAATTATTGACCAGTTTAGAAGAATATAACATTAATGCCATTGCCCCCGATTGGATCGGTTCCGGTTTATCCGCTAAACCCGATGCCAGAGAATTCGCCTACACACCTAGCGCTTTTTGTCAAGCCTTGGCCGATTTTATTCAAGCTCTCCAATTGCCGAAAATCTCCCTCATTGTGCAGGGTTTTTTAGCCTCCGTCGGTTTACAATACGCCCTAGAAAATCCCGATAAAATTGAGCGCTTGATCGTCTTAAATACTCCCCTTTCCAGGGATGTCAAATTACCCTGGATAATGAAACAATGGGGGCTACCTTTCCTCGGAGATATGGCAACTCAAGATCCCTTATTAGTCGATCGTACTTTAGAAACCGGTAGCGGTTTTGTGATTAGCGATGCAAATCTGGCTATTTTCCGTCAACCTTATCTAAAAACTTCGGCAGTGGGTCGCGCTTTACTGGCCACGATTCGCAATTTAAACCTATCGAAAACTATGGCAGAAATTGAGACAGGTTTAGAGCACTTTGAAAAACCTATCCTTTTTGTCTGGGGAATGGCCGATCCTTGGTTATCTTCTGTCACTGTCGAAAAATTGGCCACTAAATCAGGAGTGGAATTAATCCCCCTCACGGAAGCAAAACACTATCCCCAAGAACATTGGTCAAAAGAAATTAATCCCCGGATTATTAATTTTCTCGGACGCAAAACCTAAACAGCTATTTAAGGTGATGCAGAAATTGTCCCAATTACCCTTCTCTGATTATAGTAGAAGCGGAGGCTTCGCTTTTTCAAAATTTCTGCGTTTAGGGCTAGTAATTTATCGATATAACAAAAAATTATTGAAGTTTAAATAGTGATAAAAATTTTTGTTCGTTCAAAACGATAGGTAAGGAGGAGATATAGGAATAATTCTCTACAAAGACAATTTTTGGAGATTTATTTATGCAATTTAGAGAATTTGACTGGGATCAGTCTAAAAGATATTCTAATATAGAGAAGCATGGGATAGATTTTGCGGCTGTTCCTCCTATCTTCGATGGTCACTGTCTAATCAGAGAAGATAATCGCCAAGATTACCAAGAAATAAGGATGTGTTTGCTGGGACAATTAAACGAGATAATCTGTTATGTTGTCTATACTATAAGAGGGGAAACTTGCTGATTGATTAGTAATAGGAGAGCAAACGAACGTGAGCGAAGAAAGTATCAAGAGAGTATCCCCCAAGATGGGCTGAGTGCCTGACACATCTTGTGTAAGGGGTAGCAGGTCAAGGACGACAGAGCAAAGAGTGAACACGGGAAAACCATATTCGGTCATAGTAATCGGAGAGAGCGTTCTTAGAAGAGAAA
>NZ_SFBZ01000276.1:0-4941 GCF_007095495.1 Microcystis sp. M_QC_C_20170808_M9Col
ACATTTTACGCAGGGGGGACTTAGACAAAATCAGTATAGCACAATAAAAGTTAAGTTAACAAGATATAGTTTAAAAAGCCGTCCTAAAAGGACGGGGCTTTAACCCAAAATTTCGGTAAGTAAACTGTTCAGTATCTAACCCTCTGCCGATTGCCTCAGTTGATTCCTATTCAAATCAGGTAATTTTAGTTGCTCGCCATGGAAATCTGGATTATTTTACGTTTTTCAATCGCCGCTGCCATTATCGCTTTAGTTTGCTGGTCTTTAGCCAGTGCCGTGCGCGATAGTTGGCAAGTTGCCCGACGGATGCACTCCATCCCTTGCTCCCACTGCCGCTACTTTACCAACGATTATCGCCTCAAATGTAGTGTACAACCCAGGAGCGCCAACACCGAACAAGCGATCGACTGTGGCGATTATTTTCCCGATGCCTAGTTTGCCATAATACCGAAAAGCTTTTCGAGATGGTGCGAAATTTGCTAGTCTAGGCTAAATAGGTCTGAAATAGTATAGAAAAGTGGATACAATTATTGGTCGGGGCAAAACAGCCCGTAGAGCTTACGGTATCGATGAAATCGCACTTGTACCCGGAGTGCGAACCCTCGATCCTAGTTTAGCCGATACCCGTTGGTCTCTCGGCAATATCGAGCGGGAAATCCCGATTATCGCCAGCGCTATGGATGGGGTGGTGGATACTAAAATGGCCGTCCTTCTCTCCGAGTTGGGGGCGCTAGGGGTACTAAACCTCGAAGGTATTCAAACCCGTTACGAGGATCCTAACCCGATTCTCGATCGCATTACCGCAGTCGGCAAAGCAGAATTCGTCGGTTTAATGCAGGAACTCTACGCAGAACCGATTAAACCGCAACTAATCGAGCTTCGTATCCAAGAAATTCAAGAAAAAGGCGGTATTGCGGCAGTTAGCCTCACCCCTGCCGGTGCCGTCAAATATGGTGCTATCGTCGCCCAAGCAGCGGCCGATATTCTCTTTGTCCAAGCAACCGTTGTTTCCACTGCCCATTTATCCCCGGAAGCTATCACCCCCCTCGATTTAGTGCAATTGTGCCAAGAAATGCCCATTCCCGTGGTTTTGGGCAATTGCGTCACCTACGAAGTCGCCCTTAACCTGATGAAAACCGGGGCAGCCGGGGTTTTGGTCGGTATCGGTCCCGGGGCTGCCTGTACTTCTCGCGGCGTTTTAGGAGTGGGAGTTCCCCAAGCCACTGCTGTGGCCGATTGTGCCGCCGCTAGGGACGATTTTTTCCAAGAAACCGGTAAATACGTCCCCGTTATTGCCGATGGCGGCATTATTACCGGCGGTGATATCTGCAAATGTATCGCCTGTGGCGCCGACGCGGTGATGATTGGTTCTCCCATTGCCCGGTCCGTGGAGGCCCCTGGCCGCGGTTTTCACTGGGGTATGGCCACACCTAGCCCGGTTCTACCCCGGGGGACCCGAATTAGTGTGGGCAGTACCGGAACTATTGCCGAAATCCTCGTAGGACCAGCAAAATTAGATGATGGTACTCATAACCTCTTGGGGGCGCTGAAAACCAGTATGGGAACTTTGGGTGCTAAGAACTTAAAGGAAATGCAACAGGTGGAAGTGGTGATTGCCCCCTCGCTGCTGACGGAGGGTAAAGTCTATCAAAAGGCCCAGCAGTTAGGTATGGGTAAATAAAAGTTATCGGTGAACAGTGATCGGTTATCTGCTTCTCGGAGCAGTTTTTGATTTTTGCCAGAGATGGATTTTCTGCTTGGGATTACCATCACCTTCGGGTTCGGTTCTACCGACTGCCACTATCTCAAAAAACTGTTAAATTGGAAGGGAGCATCTCATTTATGCAAGCGAGTAATTATACTTGTCCCTAAAACTGGTTTCTAGCAAGGCTTTCAAAATAGCTTGACACAAAACCTGATTTAGGAGTTACAAAGGTGAAATGCTCCCAATTGGAAGAACCAAAAGGATAATTTAAAAAAATTGAGTTAAGGAGATCAAAGGTGTATAGAGAAAACGATCGCCCTCACAATTTATTCGGTACCGATAGTGAATTTTCCGAGAGTTTGTGGCAGTATGTCCAGACCTTAAGTCCAGAAACAATCGCCCAACTCTCGAAACCGGAGTCCCAAGAGGTTTTCCAAGTGATGGAACGCAACATTATCGGACTTTTGGGCAACCTTCCTTCGGAACATTTCGGGGTCACTATCAGTACCAGTCGCGAACATCTGGGCCGGTTATTGGCCTCAGCAATGATGAGTGGTTACTTTCTCCGCAATGCTGAACAGAGAATGAATTTTGAAAGATCCCTCGCTAGTCTCCAGAGCGGTTCCAGTGATGTTTAAGGTTTAGCGGTAGTTAGTTTGAAAGGGAAAAAGAAGCAATCAGATTTTAGTTATTTGTTGTTTAACTAATTAGCCATTTGTCTGAGAAAGATAACAATGTAACTTTTATCCGGCTAATAACTGATGACTGATAACTGATAACTGATTAAAGACAGTTTTGCTGCCAGAGTAGTTCTTTTTCGATTCCCTGTTTTTCTCCGGGGGGGACAGTCCTTTCCCGCATGATATAAAGTTGCAGGGATTTAATTTGTTGATCACTACCGTGCTGCTGATTCCAGTTTTGACAGAGATACTGACCAAACTCTCCATAAACTGACCGACCGATAGCTCGATTAAGATTAATAAAATATACCCGCCACTGCATGGTTTTATACAAACGATTGCGATCGCTATCCGTGGGTTTATCCCAAATTACCGGCTGTCCTTCTCTAAATAAATCTACCGTGGAACCATCGGCTAATTGACTGACTGCCACAAACCAAGCATCATCGCGAGGGGGACTAGGGGAAAAAATAGTCCAATATTGGTCTAAACGGGTAACTCTTGCCAGAATATCAATTGTATTAAAAGTACGACGGGTGAGCAAGCGATCAAGAGACTTAATTAGAGGTGTATTTAAATCGCCTCTATCGACCGATTGCCGGACAAAACTGCGTAAATTCCAGATACTGGTCAACAAGAAGAAGAAAATTACCAAAATATTTAAAGGTAAAGAGGATTTAATCGTCAGGGGACGAAACTTGAGAGGTTTGGTGAAATTGCCCATAAAACGACGATGGGAGGCAATCCACTCATAAATTCTCGTTCCCACGGCCATAAGAGGCGGTAAACGCAAAATTGGCGCTAAAAACCAGAAAATTGGCGAAAGACTGACAATATAAACCACTGCTGACCATTTAAACCGACGTTTTCCCTGCCAATCTTCCACCACCCAAGAATTTTGGGCCACCATATCCTCGTATATTGAGGGGTTATCCTGAGCGACTAACAGGGGAGTGCCGGGTAAAATGAGAAACGTGCGGAGAAGATGAACAACTTTTTTGCAAAATCCACAATCTCGATCATAATTAATCCTTAAACCTTCTCTTTCTGGGTTTCTCATCCGTTTTTGTCCCCAATCCCAGACTAAGCTAGGGATGATCGGCAACCAATAGGTAACACTCAAGAAAGGGAAAACCCCTAAATGTAGAATCAGTGCAAAAACCGTATGCAAGAAAATAAAGGAAACTACGGCGATTATTTTAAATAAACTATTGCGAAAGGGAACAAACATCAATAGCGGACCGAACCATTCAAAGCCTAGGGCTGAAATTGTCAGGAATTTGAGGAATTGCTGCGGTAAAGTCAGTAAAAAACTCCCCAAAGCGGTAGCGTATTGATCGTAACTAAGAGAGTAATAAACGGCTGTACCGTCGGGCCACCAAGTCTCACTTTTGAGTTTAAAGACCACTGACCACATATAGATGTAACACACCTGTATCATAAAAGCGACCGTGGCAGCCGAAACCACACGCTTGGGTAAGGGGTTGGGATTGGTGTTTAAGGCACTTTCCACGGAATAACAGGCACCAAGGGGTAAAAACATCGCCCAGAATAATACTGCCCGGATTACGTCATCGGCGGCAAATAGTAACAGGGGGTTGCGATGATGTAAAGAGACGATTAGCGCCCAAGTGGCGATCGTGGCTAAACGGGTATGATAGCCAATTAAAAGCAATAATGCGATCGCTATAGCGACAATAAACAGGATACTCTGCACCAGCACCGAGTCACTGAGAGCAAAAATAGACCAGTAAAAAGGACTAGCAGAGACTTTCGATAAGCTTCCTAGGGGTAAAACCCCCAATCCGCTGTAATGGGCAGTTACTTGGCTAAAACGAACCGATAAATCTACTAAAACCACTAACGCCAAGGCAATGCGAAATAAAGCCAGCGATCGCAGGTCTAACCCGAAAATCTCTGCCAGTCTTTGTCTAAATGATTTTGTCATTATCGCCATAGGATGATGATTCCCTCCACTTCTTCAATAAACCTACTTTATAGCAAGTAAAAAGGCCAAAGGCAAAAGAAAGCTGTCAGTATTCTCCGAGTCAGGACTCATCGTTCGCTCAATTTTTCGGGAGTGCAGGAGTAAAATCGGTTGAAAGACTTGCCCCATAAAGAGTAGAGCGAAACCAGCGACTTCACTAGACCTCTTGCATAATTTTTTTATTGTATAATCGAGGGTTTGGCTTTTTTCTCAATTTTTAGATGGAAGTGGAAAAAAGAATAAAATGTGATCTTAGGTCAGGAAATCATCCTAAATCCGTTGAGTATAGGCTACTTATGAGGATAGGCAAAAGGAGGAATAGATAATCAGTCTTTAATAACGGGATTTAGTATCATCTATACTTTTGCTATGTTTATTAGCAAAAATATGGATTATCAAAACTTATCAGCTGAACAGTTCAAACGCCGTTTCGGTGTGTATAAACAAACATATAGAAAGATGGTAGAATCAGTAAAAAGTGTTGAAGCCGACTCTAATTCACCATCTAAAAGGGGACCGAAACCTAAACTATCTATAGAAGAACAAGTTTTAGTAACGTTAGAATATTG
>NZ_SFBZ01000277.1:0-10729 GCF_007095495.1 Microcystis sp. M_QC_C_20170808_M9Col
ATAGGGGCGGTTTTTGGTCATCTGGGCTAGAAAGATCACTTTATTTCAGGGTTA
This sequence comes from Microcystis sp. M_QC_C_20170808_M9Col, assembly GCF_007095495.1. NCBI lineage: Bacteria > Bacillati > Cyanobacteriota > Cyanophyceae > Chroococcales > Microcystaceae > Microcystis > Microcystis sp. M_QC_C_20170808_M9Col. Next base: position 55 of record NZ_SFBZ01000277.1, read on the forward strand.
TCACCGAAGCAATTAACTTAAATTTACAGTCTTCAACGGGAAAGATAGTATAGATTGTTACAAAATATTGTCAGCCATGTCATAAAAGCATAAAAATTTGTCTGAAACGCATGGTGGGGCGATGGGGGTTTTTTAGCTATCTTGACTCAGTTATCAGATTTGAGTTTGCCGTTCACTGATTACCGGTTAATGTTTACCGATGACTGAAAAATCGCCGCAAGTATTAGCGACGCGACCAGCTTGAGACAATCTCTGTTATGCTTTGGAACTTGCCAAGGGCAAAAGCATATTATTATCGCTCGATGTTTCCCCTTGATTAGATGCTTAGGGATATTGTCAATAGTGGCAGTTAGTCAACTGTGCCTATTTGATCGTTTGTCTTGATCACGATACTTTTAATCCTTCTGTCGCACCTATCCCAGACTCTTATCAAAAACTGGCTGTCTGGGATTCAGGAAAGGGCTGAAAAAATCTCTTAAATAACCTTCAATTATTCTACAGCGTTTTATCTGTTGTCATTTCATTTTAAGATGGCTCAAAGTTTCCCCGTTCCTGACTATCTTTCGTGTTTACTGGGCTTTTAGAACGGTTTTATGACTTTGATTGTTGACGATATTTGCTCTGTCTTTGGGATGACTTTTGCTGGTCTGCTGCCGAGATTGACACAAGAGAGGTAAAATCGACTCTGCGGGGATGCTTTAACCGGCATCTCTGTTTTTTGACAGGGGAAGATTTAACTGCCCCGACAATCGATCGAGTGTTAAACCTAAGCCGCTAAACTGAAAATAGCTGCTTGTCCTTGGCTCTCATTTCTAAGATTGTAAAATAATGCAAATTTATCTTGACTATAGCGCCACTACCCCCACTCATCCCCAAGTAATCGAGCGGGTTGCCACTATTCTCCGGCATCATTGGGGCAATCCCTCCAGTTTACACACTTGGGGACAGGATACGGCGACAGTCATCGAAATGGCCAGAGAACAGGTGGCAGGGTTAATTAATGCCAATCCGGACCAGATTATCTTCACTTCTGGCGGCACAGAAGCCGATAATTTAGCGATTATCGGGGTTGCTCAACAGTATAACCGCCCCCGTCATATTATTATTTCTAGTGTGGAACATTCGGCGATCGCTGAACCCTGTAAACAATTAGAGCAGCAAGGTTGGCAAATTACTCGTCTTCCCGTCAATCGTCAAGGTAGAGTTAATCCTTTAGACCTAAAAGCCGCAATTCAAAGCGATACGGTCTTAATTTCCATTATTTACGGACAAAGTGAGGTGGGAACCTTACAACCGATTGAAGAATTGGGCAGCATTGCCAGAGAAAGGGGAGTTCTTTTTCACACCGATGCGGTGCAGGTGGCGGCAAGATGCGATATTGATGTGCGAAAACTGCCCGTAGATTTATTATCTCTTTCCAGCCATAAAATTTATGGAATGCAAGGATCGGGGGCTTTATACATCAGAGCCGGTGTTGATATTCTACCATTACTGCGGGGCGGTGGTCAGGAAAAAGGTCTGCGATCGGGAACCCCAGCCGTACCAGCGATCGCTGCTTTCGGTTTAGCGGCCGAATTAGCCCAAAAAGACTTAATTAGCGAAAAAATGCGTTTAATAGCCCTGCGAGATCGATTATTTGACCTCTTAGCCGATTATCCTTATCTGCTGCCCACGGGGGACCGATTCTATCGTTTACCCCACCACGTCAGCTTTATTGTCCGTCCGGACGATGACAGTCACATCACGGGAAAACAGCTAGTTCGTCAGCTTAATTTAGCAGGAATCGGTATTAGTTCTGGAGCCGCCTGTCATAGTGGCAAACTTTCCCCTAGTCCAATTTTAAAAGCTATGGGCTACAGCGATCGAGAAGCATTGGCGGGAATTCGCTTAACCCTGGGAAGGGACACCAGCGCGGCCGATATCGATTGGACGGCTCTAGTATTAAAACAAGTGATCGATCGCTGTTTATCTGCTTTAATTGTGAGCAAGAGTTAGTTTATGCCTCAAATTGCCCTTCGATCAAGATAATTTCGCCAAAATCGGGAATCCATGCCACCCAACGGCCCTGATCCTGTTCACAGAGTAGTAGCGCTTCATCAAAGCTGTATGGAGAGGGGAGCATTCTGAGTTGTACCCATGTGTTTGCTTGGGGGCGAGTAACAACGGCAGTAGTGCGGTATTGTAGTAAAGACATACACAGATCACCCTGATAATTCTGTATCTAAATTTACAAACAAACCGATGACTGTGGATAACTTTGTTTTAAATCTTTACATCTTTACCAGAGTTCTTGCATAATTAATTTTTGAGAGGGCAAAAATGAGAAAAATAAGCATAAAATTGCATAAAATCACTAAATAGAGCATTTAATTGATTAACGCTCATTCTTAATTCTCCTGACTACTGACTCCTGACTCCTCACCTAAAGGAAGATTTTTGATTTTTGCAAGAGGTCTATTTATTCGGCCAATCCTAGTTATGATCATTATTGGTAAATTATAGTTAATAACTGGTAATGGTAAGTTCTTTCCCTCGCAGCTATAAAATCGCCGTCATCGGTGACGTTCACGACCAATGGGAAATAGAAGATAATTTAGCACTAGAAGCTTTACAAGTGGATTTAGCCCTATTTGTCGGCGATTTTGGCAATGAATCCCTAGAAATTGTCGGCCGGATTGCTAGTTTGTCCTTACCAAAAGCCGTTATTCTCGGTAATCATGACGCGTGGTATAGCGCCACCCCTTGGGGACGAAAACAATGTCCCTACGATCGCAACAAGGAAGATCGTGTCACCGCCCAGTTAGAATTATTAGGGGTTGCTCATGTGGGTTACTCAAAACTAGACCTACCCAGTTTACAGCTTTCGATTGTTGGGGGTCGTCCCTTTACTTGGGGGGGATCCGAGTGGAAAAATGGAGAATTTTTTCAAGAACGCTATAATATCAGCAGTTTTGCCGAATCTACCGCCAAAATTATCGCTAATATTCAAGATACTGCCTATAATAACCTGATTTTTTTAGGTCACAATGGTCCGGCCGGACTGGGAAAGGAAGCGGAAGCTATCTGTGGTCGCGATTGGCAACCCTTGGGAGGGGACCACGGGGATCCCGATTTAGCAGCGGCCATCGAACAAGCACAGCTATTAGGAAAACAGGTTCCTCTGGTCAGTTTCGGTCATATGCACCACCGTCTCCGTCATACTACTTCCCGTTTACGCAATCCCGTGGTCACTTCCGAGATGGGAACCGTTTATCTGAATGCTGCTAGTGTCCCTCGTATTGTCCACTCTGATAGGGGTAAATCTCGCAATTTTTCCCTAGTCACTCTTGAAGGAGGTCTAGTCACAGAAGCATCTTTAATCTGGTTGAACGATAATTTCGAGATTATCAGTAATAGAAAACTTTATCACTCCGGGTCATCAATCGATCGCCCATCTCCTCAATCTTGTTATTCTTAAGTTTTGAAAATAGACCTTTTCTTAATCTTATGCGGTACAACCACTAATATCAGTTATCAGATGTCAGGTTTCAGTTAACTGTTTACTGATAACTGAAAAAAAGCTCCCCAATTCATAATTTATAATTCATAATTTATAATTCATAATTTATAATTCATAATTCATAATTTATAATTCATAATTCATAATTCCCTATAGATAGTTAAGTTTTTGAGCGAGTAGAGGTAAAGCAAGAGCGATAGCAACACTAACAATCATACCGATAAAAGCTTTCAAGGCATCCCCGAAAACCAGTTTACCTGTGGCGGCTAAATTAGGGGTTTCTCTGGTTAAAGTCAGAGAAATTTCTCGACCTCCTAATAAACCTAAAAATACCCAAGTGGTACTCATGGGAATATGATTATAGCCAACAAAAAACAGTAAAATTAGGCCATAAATCAAGTTAATAATTGTTGCAGAACGCAGATCATGGGCGTTAGTTTTGCTAGTGACAATTTTCTCGATTTGACCACCGTGATTAATAAAAATGATGGTTTGCAGGAGTAGCATAACTGTTAGAGATAAAACTAACCATGTTGCCGCTAACTTTCTGGGAAGATAGGCGAAAATATTAGCAAAATCTTGCATTAACCATTGACTCCAGAGAAACCCGGTGGATAACCACTGTAAAACTACCCAGATTTTTTGAGGTTCTTGATTAACTGTTTCTAGGAAAAAGTTTTCTAATTGATAAATAATTCGATAGATTACTAACCCCACTATAACAGCAATGCAATAACCCCAAGCGGATTTAACTAACATTTCATCTAGAGATTGGGGAGCAAAAACTGTTAAAACCAAAAAGGTTGTACTCACAGGTATTCCCCAAGTGGTGAGAATTAAAATTGCTAAGGGAGGAACGATATAAATCCAAGTAAAAGTTTCTGGGAAGGGAATCATTTCTAGTCGATTATAAGCCACATCTCCCTGATTAATATACCAACCAGCGATAAAAATCGAGGCTAAGATTATACTGGTGTACAGCCATAAAATCCACCAGGGACGTTCTTCATTGGCACTTAAAAAAGTCCCTAAAGTTTGTAGGGAATCGTTAGCAACGATTGCATAAGCTGATAGAATAAAGCCAGCAATCATAAAAAAATTACTCATAGACAAGTGAAAAAAAATAAAACTTAAAGTAATACAAATCCTGTTCAAACAGTAGAGAAAAGCGCAGAGGTAGGAGAGCGGGGAGTGGGGAAGTGGGGAAGTGAGGAAGTGGGGAAGTGGGGAAGTGGGGAAGTGGGGAAGTGGGGAAGTGGGGAAGTGGGGAAGTGGGGAAGTGGGGTAATTTCAACTAAAACCCTAAAACCCTAACACCCTAACACCCTAACACCCTAACACCCCAACACCCCCCGCAACGCGCACGCAGTGACCACCCTATCTCCTGAATCCTGACAACCGGCTCCCCAAAACGAAAACTTCCTACCTCCCCCTTAATATAACTGCCATACATCCTTAATTTTGCTTTAAAAAATCCCTCGCTAGATAGAAAGCAGCCAAACTACCGGAGACAGTAATTTCCTGGGGATTAATTTCCTGTAAAGGTCGAAGAATAACTTCAATTTCCTCGGTAATATCTAACTTTTGTTGACCTGTGGGAGTAGCATTAAGAGCCAAAAAAATATGAATTCTGTTAGTATCTTTAACGGGATTATCATACAAAACACCTAGAGGTATTAGAGAATCACTTTGATAACCAGTTTCCTCCTCGAATTCCCGACGCGCTGCCGCAGTAATATTATCTTCACCCGCATCTACTGCCCCGGCGGGAAATTCCAATAAAATTTCCTTAACTCCGTGACGATATTGACAGACAAAAACCAATTGATTATCCCCAGTAACTGGAACAACTAAAACAATTTCAGGACGAATATTAACGAAATAATCATCGATAACTTGTCCAGAGGATAACTTCACCGCGTCTTGACGGACTTGACACCAACGATTATGAAAAACTAGCTCGGATTTAATAATTTGCCATTTTTTTAAATTAGTCATTGACAATCCTGTTATAATTGCAGTGAAATTACTAAACTTTTTCTCAGATAATTATAGCTATCTAGGGACTATTCCTGATAAGATTTAATTTTATACTCCCATCTCCCATGTCGTTAATTCAATGGTATCCCGGTCATATTGCCAAAGCGGAAAGAAAACTCAAGGAACATCTTAAACTCGTGGATGTGGTCTTAGAAGTGCGTGATGCTCGCATTCCCTTAGCTTCCCATCATCCGCAGGTGGACGATTGGATTGGCAATAAACCGCGCTTGTTAATCTTAAATCGTCTCGATATGATTCCCGAATCTGCCCATCAACAATGGGTAACATGGTTTAAAAGTCAAGGAAAAACCGTCTATTTTACTAACGCTAAACAGGGAGAAAGAGTTAAAGCAATTATCAAAGCGGCGGAAAAAATTGGCGATGAAATTAACCAAAAACGCCAACTGAGAGGAATGTTACCGCGTCCAGTGCGCGCCGTGGTGATCGGGTTTCCCAATGTGGGCAAATCTGCCCTGATTAACCGTTTATTAGGGCGAAAAGTCGTCGCCAGCGCCCGCAGGGCCGGAGTAACGCGACAATTACAATGGGTACGAATTTCCGACACCTTAGAACTATTAGACGCGCCGGGGGTGATCCCTTCCCGTTTAGATAATCAAAGGGATGCAGTGAAATTAGCTATCTGTGAGGATATTGGCGATGCAGGTTATGATAACCAAAGGATAGCGGCGGCTTTTGTCGATTTATTAATAGAATTAAACTATGAAGGACTTTTACAATCTCGTTACGGGTTGAATACTCTAGACATGACCGGGGAAGATTTTATCGAAAAATTGGCCAATCTCAAATATCAAGAAGATAAAGAAAGGGCAGCCATGCAGTTACTCAATGATTTTCGTAAGGGAATCATCGGGGCTATCCCGTTAGAATTGCCCCCTTCCTCTTGAAATCGCCTGTTTTTAACTCAATAGTTAATTACCCAATTTGTCAAAATTACCGCCTGTTAGTCCACTGAGTTGCCGATAAGATTAAAGAAATCGGTAAAGTTGCGGGGATCGATCGAACTGTGAAGGAAGATAGGGAATAAACGACAGAGATAACAAAGACTATGGGCAAACCGACTGGCTTTATCGAATTCCTGCGTGAACTTCCTTCCGAACTTACCCCCCTCGATCGCCTTCATAATTGGGATGAGTTTCATCTTCCCATGCCAGAAGATAAACTCCGCAATCAGGCCGCCCGTTGTATGGATTGTGGTACACCATTTTGTCACACGGGAACGCTAATTAGTGGCATGGCCAGTGGTTGCCCGATTAATAACCTGATTCCCGAATGGAATGATTTAATCTATCGAGGATTGTGGCGAGAAGCCCTCGATCGCCTCCATAAAACCAATAATTTCCCCGAATTTACCGGTAGAGTCTGCCCCGCCCCCTGTGAGGGTTCCTGTGTTCTCGGTATTCATAATCCCCCCGTTACGATCAAAAATATTGAATGTTCGATTATTGACAAAGGTTGGGAATCCGGTTGGATTACTGCCAATCCCCCCGCCATCCGTACCGGCAAAAAAGTGGCCGTGATCGGTTCCGGACCTGCTGGATTAGCAGCCGCCGACCAGTTAAATAAAGCTGGTCACTGGGTGACAGTTTATGAAAGGGCCGATCGTCCCGGGGGGCTATTAATGTACGGTATCCCCAACATGAAGTTAGATAAGGAAGAAGTCGTTCTGCGTCGTCTCCAGATGCTCGAACAGGAAGGGGTAAAAATGGTCTGTAACACGGAAGTGGGCAAGGATATCAGCGCCCAAGACCTATTAAACCAATACGATGCCGTGGTTATCTGTACTGGGGCCACCAAACCCCGGGATTTAAACATCGAAGGTCGCCAATTAAAGGGCATTCACTTCGCCATGGAGTTTCTCACCGCTAATACAAAAGCACTATTAGATGGACAACCGGGGGAGGATTTTATCTCGGCCGCGGGTAAAGACGTGGTAATTATCGGCGGTGGCGACACGGGAACCGACTGTGTGGGGACTTCCCTGCGTCATAACTGCCGTAGCGTCACCCAATTAGAGATTATGCCGCAACCGCCCCGAGAACGGGCCGCCGATAATCCCTGGCCCGAATGGCCGAAAATCTACCGTCTGGACTATGGACAAGAGGAAGCGGCCGCGCGTTTTGGCGATGACCCCCGGGTTTATACCACCACGGCGACTAAATTCGAGGGGGATAGCGAGGGCAACGTCACAGGGATTCACACGGTACAGGTGGAATGGCAACGCAACGAAAAAGGGCAGTTTATCCCCCAACCGGTGGCAGGAACAGAAAAAGTCATCCCGACGCAATTGGTTCTATTAGCCATGGGATTTTTGGGACCAGAACAGCCTTTACTCGATGATTTAGGCTTAGAAAAGGATGCCCGCAGCAATATCAAGGCCGAACACGGTCAATTTGCCACTAGCTTACCGAAAGTGTTCGCCGCAGGGGATTGTCGTCGTGGTCAAAGTTTGGTGGTTTGGGCGATTAATGAAGGTCGCGGGGCCGCCAGGGAATGCGATCGCTTTTTGATGGGGGCGACGGATTTACCTTAAACCAGTAGTTAGGGCTTGCTGAAAAAGTTTTTTGTGGGGGCAGGGTGTGGCCCCCCCAACCCCCCCGACATCGGGGGGGCAGGTGGGGTGTAGGGTTTTACCGATTTTGAGGGGGTCAATTACCTAATTTTCAGGGAAAAAGTCCCTGAATTTTCCCCCCGATCACTCCCAGATCCGGTACTTTTTGATTTCTAAAAGGTCTAAAAGTCTTACCCAACAAGGTTTTTAGATTTATTCAGCCAGCCCTAGTTACTCCTGCCATTGTCCTGACTTGCTGGGGGTGCTTACCCCTTGTGATAGTCAGGGCCAAAAAGAGGCCTCAGCCATAGCCATCAAAACCCAACCGCCGGTCAAACCTTCTCAATCTGAAGAGGAGGAGGAGCGACGAAACAATTGTCCCTATTGCCTATCTAGACAATTGCTCCCTGTTTAAACCGTTGCCGCCGATGAATCAAGCACCACCTGTTCATTGGTGGGTAACTCCAGACAATAACCCGCACCGTAAACGGTTTTAATATAGCGAGGGTGGCGGGGATCGGGTTCTAGTTTCGTTCTCAGATGGCGAATATGAACGCGAATAGTCTCGATATCATCATCGGGATCGTATCCCCAGACCTCCTTGAGAATATCACTAGGGGAAACGGTTTGACCGTGACGTTGGAGAAGACAGTGGAGTAACTCGAATTCTAGATGGGTTAACTTGACCACACTTTCAAACCAGACCGCCTCAAAACGTTCGGGAACCAGGGTTAAAGGTCCAAAACTGAGTATTTCTGAGTGTTTAGCTGCTTGGGGAATGCGATCGGTGCGTCTGAGGAGAGCGCGTACCCTAGCTAACATTTCCTCCACCTCGAAAGGTTTGGTCAGGTAATCATCAGCACCCGCATTAAAACCCTCCACTTTATCTTGGGTTTGTCCTAAGGCTGTGAGCATCAAAATCGGGATGTCGGACGTGCGTTCATCTCGTCGCAAACGCTGACAGACAGTAAAACCATCGACTTTGGGCAGCATTAAATCCAGCATGATTAAATCGGGTTGTAACTGGACGGCCAAGGCCTGGCCTTTAATCCCGTCCTCTGCGGGATTAACGTCATAACCCGCCATCTCCAAGTTGATGGAGACTAATTCCGCGATTGCAGGATCATCATCGATTACAAGTATTCGGGGCATTACCAGAGTGTTATGACTAAGGGTTTGGGTAGGGAGTTGCTAAATGTGTTCTCGCTGACATCGCAACTAGGGCTTTGTCTCTCAAGGGCTTGAGTTTAGGACAACATAAAGAATCCTGTACTGATTATAAGCATGATTGCTAAATTCGGTTTTAATTTGTGAAATTTTGCTGATATAAGTCTCCTGAATGTTAAGAATTTTTAAGAAGCGTGAAGAATGTTGCTCGATGATTGATATTGGCGCTAGACTACACCCTCTCTTATCCAACTCTTATCCAAAGATCAACTAGGGAGCAGTTTTTCACTAATCTTTACAATTTCGCCATCTGGCTCAATACCGGTTTCAACTGGCGGTCAAGTCCTGCTAGAGCTAAATTTCTCCCCTAAGCTCCCCCGGCGGCACTGTAAAAATTCTTAATAAAATTACCGATCGATTCAGTTTAATCTACCAAAATAGACGGTTTTAGTAAGCATCTGTAACGAACCCGATCCATTCCACTCATCCCAACAGGTGATCATAATATGAGCGTTAATTTATCAACTCAACTGCGAGAAGGCACGAAAAAATCCCACACCATGGCAGAAAACGTCGGTTTTGTCAAGTGTTTTCTCAAAGGTGTGGTAGAAAAAACTTCCTATCGCAAACTGGTGGCTAACCTCTACTTCGTCTATTCGGCCATGGAGGAGGAGATGGAAAAACTTCCTAGTCATCCCGTCGTTTCTAAAATCTGTTTTCCTGAACTCAATCGCAAAAATGCGCTGGAACAGGATTTATATTTTTATTATGGTCCCAATTGGCGCAACGAGATCGCTTTATCTCCCGCAGGTCAGGCCTACGTTAACCGGATTCGGGAAATCGCCACAACAGAACCCGAATTATTAGTCGCCCATTCCTATACCCGTTATCTCGGCGATCTGTCCGGGGGGCAAATCTTGAAAAAAATCGCCGAAAAAGCGATGAATCTGGAAACTGGTGGCACGGCTTTCTATGATTTCAAAGATATTCCCGACGAAAAAGCCTACAAAAACCACTATCGTCAAACCCTCGACGAGTTACCGGTGGATCAAGCCATGGCCGATCGCATTGTCACCGAAGCTAACGCCGCTTTTGGGATGAACATGAAAATGTTCCAAGAGTTGGAAGGTAATCTAATCAAGGCGATCGGAATTATGCTCTTTAATACTCTCACCCGTCGTCGCACCACCGGCAGCACCGAAACTGGATTGGCTACCGCCGAATAGTAGTCAAGAAAACCTAAAAAAAACGGATAATTCTAGAATTGGGGTAATGGTTAGCCTTGACATCCTCGCCGCCCTAAAAGTGCGGCGATTCCTAAACCTCACGATTTAAGTTTCTGCTTCCACCACCGTCGCATACCACAGTTAAAAAACCATGTACTGTCTTACACAGAGTCC
>NZ_SFBZ01000278.1:0-17506 GCF_007095495.1 Microcystis sp. M_QC_C_20170808_M9Col
CGATTTTTGTCAATTATTTTTGATCTAGAGCGAACTAATCAATTAAGTCTCTTACCAGATAAGGATTTAGTCGATTTATGACCCCCTATCGAACCATACCAAGTAACGAAGAACCGAAATTATCAGCCTGACAAGAAACGTTAGTATTTAACTCCAGAGGAACTGTCACCATAATTACCTCAAAAACTGCCCTAGTTAATTATTTTTAGCTAGTTGACTAACAAGCCATGCTCTTAAATTCTTTTCTGCCCTCACTTCATCCTCTTTAGCAGTGGCTAAAAATTCATAGAGTTTAGTTTTGGGAACTAGGGGAAAAGTGGGACTAAATTCTCCTTCCTGATAAACCCCCTTTTCTAACCGATAAATGCGCCAGATTTGTCCATTAAAACGCCATAATTCCGGCACTCCCAAACGGGCATAAAGTGCTAATTTATTAATATCCGTATGGGTGATATCCACTTCCACCACTAAATCTGGGGGCGGATCTTCAGTTAAATTAATCCTTTTTCCTAGCACTTTAGCTTGATTTTGAATATAGTAGGCATTATCGGGTTCTGCTCCTCGTTCTAAATCTTCCCTAGCTAGAGTTGTGGAACCCATACTTTTAATTTTTAAACCCAATTCTACCACCAAAATCCGAATAAATAATCCGATTAATTCTCGATAAAACTCGTGTTCTTCTAGGGGCATAGTAATCTCTAAAGTGCCACGATCATAAAATAAATGGGCGCGATTATTTTCTCCTAGTGCCTGTAAAATTTGCTGATAGGATAACCAACTGAGATGATTAAAAACTACCCGTTTCTCACCCCTAATTTGCTCAGTATTTAACTCCAGAGGAACTGTCACCATAACTGCCCCGAAAAGCGAAATTTATGCCCAAAAAAGGGGGTTGACTCACCCCCTGATCATCTTATCAAACCAGTGCCGGAACCTGGGGCCAACGCCCGATCGTCTTACCAATGACCGCTAACTCCTGAGTTAATCGATCGAATCGGTCGGGGGTCAAGGATTGCGGCCCATCAGATAGGGCTTTCGCCGGGTTAGGATGTACCTCGATCATCAAGGAATCGGCCCCGGCTGCCAGGGAAGCCATGGCCATGGTCGGGACATATTCCCATTTACCCGTACCGTGGCTAGGATCGATCATGATCGGCAGGTGAGTTAAAGTTCTTAAAACGGGAATACAGGATAAATCTAGGGTATTGCGAGTATATTTACTGTCAAAGGTGCGGATACCGCGTTCGCAGAGAATGACATTGCTATTTCCTGCTGCGAGGATATATTCTGCCGCCATCAACCAATCTTCAATAGTGGCCGCCATGCCGCGCTTGAGTAGGACCGGTTTCGGTTGCGCCCCAACTTTTTTCAGGAGGGAAAAATTCTGCATATTGCGCGCCCCCACTTGCACCACGTCGGCTATTTCGACAATCTTATCGAGATCCGCCGCGTCCATTACTTCCGTGATAACACCCAAACCACTGGCATCTCTAGCCGCCGCTAGTAATTCCAAAGCGCTTTCCCCGTGACCTTGGAAAGCATAGGGAGAAGTGCGGGGTTTGTAGGCACCACCGCGGAGGAATTGCGCTCCGGCTGCCGCCACTCGTTTGGCAGTTTCCACGATCATCGCTTCATTTTCCACCGAACAGGGGCCGGCGACAATGCTAACGGTATGATTTCTGCCGATGGGGATAACACCGTTAGGAGTGGGGACTAAAACCTCGCTGTATTCGCCATGACGGTATTCTAAAGAGGCGCGTTTGAAGGGTTGTTCGACTCGCAGGACGGTTTCGATCCAAGGGCTTAATTCTTGGATTTGTAGGGGGTCTAATTCCCTGGTTTCTCCGACTAAACCGATGACAACTTTATGCTTACCGACGATTTTTTCGGGACTTAATCCCCATGCCTCGAATTCGGCACTGACGCGCTCGATTTCAATTTCCGGGGAACCAACTTTCATGACAATAATCATGGCATTAACCTTTTATTTTTTTCTTTAATCTCTATTGTTGACGATTTCTAGAGGTTATCTATTTTTCTTCCACTTCTTTTTTGCCGGACCGCCAGGCGGCGATCGTTCTGCCAAAATTAGCTTGAAATTCTTGCCATCCTAGCCAATCCCCCACCCGATCCTCATCCCAAGAAGCGGAGAAGATGCCATAACTCAGACCGATGAAACCTAGACCAAATAGGCTTAAACTGACGAGCATGGCGACGTAGGAAGGGATTTCGAGAAGATCGTGGCTAATAATCCAGTAGAAGCCAAAAAAGGAAGCTATCCCCAGTGCCGTCGGCAGGCCACAAAATACCGCCATCCGTTTGGCCATCCGTTGACTGACCACTTGCGGAATCGCCTTTAAGCTGGTTTCCTCGGAGCGATTTTTTAGGGGCGGTGGCACGGGACTAGGGGCAATTTTCGGGGTTTTTCGCTTATTTTGGCGCGGCTCAAAGGGGAGACGTTCTTTTTTCTCCGTCGATTTCGATTCAGAGGCCATGGTAGGGATGCAAAGGGGGTATGCTTAACGGCGAATTCCGAGACGACCAATCAGGGTTTGATAACGTTGTTGATCTTTCTTCTGGATATAGGTTAACAGTCCCCGACGACGACCGATCATCTGGAGTAATCCCCGACGGGAAGCATGGTCTTTCGGGTTAGCTTTCAGGTGTTCGGTCAGTTGGTTGATTCTCTCGGTTAAGAAAGCTACCTGTAACTCCGATGATCCTGTATCGGTTTCGTGGGCCTGATATTGGCTGATTAGTTCTTGTTTTTTGGTCTGGGTTAAGGCCATAGGACTCGTGATCTCTGCTTAAACACTGCAATCTATCATAGTATCACGTTTCTGGTCGATCCGTAAACATTGTTCGGGAGGCAGGAGATAGGGTGATAGGGTGATAGGGTGATAGGGTGATAGGTTTTGGGGTGATAGGGTGATGAGACAGCTTCCCCACCTCCCCACTTCCCCACTTCCCTATCTACCCCACTTCATAATCCATAATTCCCACACCCCACACCCCACTTCCCCACTTCCCAATTCCCAATTCCCCAATTCCGCAAATCATGGCAAAATCTTAGACATAGCGTCTAACTTACCCCGAAGATTCCATGCTGTTAAAATCCACGACCCGTCATATTCGCATTTATACGGCTGAAGTAAAAAATAATCAATTAATCGAGAGTAACAATGTCTTGACTCTTGATGTGGATCCCGATAATGAATTTAATTGGGAAGAAGTGGCTCTCAATAAGGTTTATAGTAAGTTTGATGAATTGGTAGAGTCCTACAATGGGGAAGAACTGAGCGAATATAATCTCCGTCGCATCGGTTCAGATTTAGAACATTTTATCCGTTCTCTCCTGCAAAAAGGGGAAATTAGCTATAATCTCAACGCCAGAGTGCAGAACTATAGTATGGGTTTACCGAAATTAGGGTGAACGATTCCGCGTCAGTCCCCACCCGGACACCTAGGGGGGTGGGGAATTTGCCTCGCAGCAATGAGGAGTTTCACTCCTTGGGGGTGAGGGAAGAATTGGCTGTTGTACTAAATCCGTTGAGCATTATGCTACTTATAAGGACAGGCACTCATGCAAGAGGCACTCATGCAAAAGGGTGGATAAATAATCAGTTTTTAATAACCGGATTTAGTATTAACATTCAATTGATAATTTTTACTAATATATAGCGTTTCCCAATCTCATGAGGTACACCAAAATCTTAACTCCCGAATCCTGAATCCTGAATCCTGAATTCTGAATCCCGAATCCTGACTCCTGACTCCTCAAAACCTAAGACTCTGTACCTCACAACTATGGGAATTGCTATATTGCTTACAATCCATTGCCAGTAAGGACTATAGCGACAATGATTGATTTTTATCCAAGTGAAGAATTGTAATTTTTTTTCTCAGAAAAAACCAATTATTGAAAATGTTCTCAATAGTAGTTTCTACAGTGAAGGTTTTTCGTCAAAACAGTTTGGGGAATGTAAAGATATATAAAAGTATATGAAGATAGGCGGAATGTCGGTTAAATCGACAATAGCAGACAGTGCCGGTGCCGAGCAGCTAAAACTTAATAAAAAGGCGATAAAACTTAATAATGTCCAAAACAGCTAATTATGCCCCTCGTTGGCTCTCTGGTTGGTTAAAGAAAAATCTAGGCTAATCCGATCATAACCTGCTTGCAAATCCTGCTAGGGTGGTTTTATCTGTTAAAATTTCTTGTCGTCGTGAAGTAAAGCGGGAAGAGTATGCGAATTCTATTTGTGGGTGCCGAGGCCGCCCCAATTGCCAAAGTTGGGGGAATGGGGGACGTAATTGGGGCATTACCGAAAGTCTTGCGTCAGCTAGGTCATGACGTGCGGATTTTTCTACCCTACTACGGTTTTCTCCAGGAAAAAATGGACATCCCTTCCGAACCCATTTGGTCAGGATTCGCCATGTTTCAGGATTTTTTAGTCTATGAGACGGTTTTACCCGATACGGATATTCCTCTCTACCTCTTTGGTCATCTAGCTTTCTCTGGACGCAATATCTACGGAGGCGAAGATGAGGCCTGGCGATTTACCCTATTTGCCAATGGTGCGGCGGAATTCGCTTGGAATTACTGGAAACCGCAAGTTATTCACTGTCATGATTGGCATACGGGCATGATTCCCGTCTGGATGCACCAAGACCCCGATATTAGCACCGTTTTTACTATCCATAATCTCGCCTACCAGGGACCTTGGCGGGAGGCATTAGAAAAAATGACTTGGTGTCCTTGGTATATGCAGGGCGATAATACCATGGCCGCGGCGGTTCAATTTGCTAATCGCATCACCACCGTTTCTCCCACCTATGCCCGTCAAATACAGACCCCCATTTATGGCGAAAATTTAGAGGGATTATTGTCCTATATTTCCGGCAATCTGGTGGGGATTGTCAACGGCATCGATACGGAGGTGTATAACCCGGCTAAAGATGTTTATCTTAAGCAGAATTTTACCCCAGAAACCATCGAAAAACGTCTGGCCAATAAAATTGCCCTGCAAGAAGAAGTGGGGCTACAGGTCAGCAGAAATGCCTTTGTCATGGGGATGGTGACGCGTTTGGTGGAACAAAAAGGTATTGATCTAGTGATGCAAATTTTAGATCGCTTTCTCACCTATACCGATGCTCAATTGATTATTTTGGGTACAGGCGATCGCTATTATGAAACCCAACTATGGGAGATGACTTCCCGTTTCCGGGGGCGAATGTCCCTGCATCTTCTCTATAGTGATGCCCTTTCCCGTCGCATCTATGGGGGGGCCGATGCTTTGTTAATGCCTTCCCGTTTTGAACCCTGCGGCATCTCCCAATTAATGGCCATGCGTTACGGTTGTATTCCCATGGTACGCCGCACCGGTGGTTTAGTCGATACGGTATCTTTCCACGACCCGATTCAGGAAAGAGGAACAGGATTTAGTTTCGATCGCTATGAACCTTTAGACCTGTTTACCTGTATGATCCGGACTTGGGAAAGTTTCCGTTATAAACAGGATTGGCAAAAACTACAGCAAAGGGCAATGACTCAAGATTTTAGTTGGTATAAATCCGCTTTGGAATATCTCAAAATCTACAAACAAATCACCGGACAATCGGATCAATTATCCGATGAGGAAAAAGATAAATTGGTCGCCCTGACTAGCAGTTAAATCCTGGGAGCATCTCACCTTTGTAACCCCTAAATCAGGTTTTTATGTCAAGCTATTTTGAAAGCCTTGCTAGAAAACAGTTTTATGGATAAGTATAATTACTCACTTGCATAAATGAGATGCTCACCCCTACCCCGGCAGCAATTAATCGGTAATGGCGTTGAGAAGAACTTCCGCTAGGGTCATATCTTCCATATCATCGATAGTAATTGTGTCAACGATATCGAATTTGGCCCCCGCCGATTCTAGCTGATCGTCTAAAGCTTTAAGAAATTCGGTTGCTTGTCGATCATGGCCTACTTGAATCAGAGAAATGGCTAATTCTTCATCCCTATCGAGTTTTCGAGAAGCTTCGATAATTTGACGCATCACCGCTTTGCGATCATCTGGTTCTCCGTCGGTAATCACCAGAATAGTTTCTCCGTTGGGTTTAGTTTTGCCAGCAGTTTTGCGCTGAAAATAATTATTGAGGGCATCTTGAAGAACAGCGGCTAGGTCTGTCCTCCCCATAGGTTCATTTTCTTGATAAATTTGTGTCACCTTATCGGAAGTAACATTATCATAGCGTCGGAAACGTCCGGAAAAAAGATAGATAGTGATGCCGTCGGGATCGAATTCCTCGCACTTTCTAGCCAAGGCGAGGGTGGATTCTTGGGCAATTTGCCAACGGGTTTTCTCGCTGGGTTTATCAGCAGTGGACATACTGCCACTTTTGTCAATAATCAGAGTATAATCTCTGTTTTCTACCATAGGGGCTATACCTCCAAGCAATTTGCGCTCGTCCTAGTCTAATAATTATTAAACTCTAGGATGGAAACTCTACCTCGATCGACTAGGGTTTTTTAACTATTGGGGGGAGGAGACAGCGCCCCCAACAGCAGAAACTATCGCCAGAAAACCGGTCGGGCTAAAATGAAAAAAGTATGAAAATTATTGCTTAACCCGATATTGTTAAATTAGCCGATGAGTGATAGCAAATCGATCGCCTCAACCGAGAAAAAGCCAGATCAGCCACCTTCTTGGAGTTTTTGGACGGTGTTTAGTTCCACCTTCCTAACCATATTTTTTGCTGAAATCGGCGATAAAACTCAATTAGCCACCCTTTTGATCAGCGCCGAATCCCAATCCCCCTGGGTGGTTTTTGCCGGGGCAGCCACCGCTTTAATCGCTACCAGTCTCCTCGGTGTCCTGATCGGTTATTGGATTGCGCGTCGTCTTTCCCCCAAAACCTTAGATATCGGTGTCGCTATTCTTCTCCTTTTGATCACTGGTTTACTCATCGGCGATATTCTCTAAGCAATCAGTATTCAGGAGTCGGTCGTCAGGAGACTCCGAGACAGGAGATAGGGTGATAGGGTTTTGGGGTGATAGGGTGATGAAACAGCTTCCCCACCTCCCCATCACCCCACTTCCCCACTTCCCCACTTCCCCACCTCCCCATCACCCATCTCCCTAGAATTTATGAATTGGCAATTATTCGGACTGACATTTATCACGGTTTTTTTGGCAGAAATCGGCGATAAAAGTCAATTAGTAGCGATCGCTCTCGGTGGCAGTTCCAAATCACCTAAAGCTGTCTTTTTTGGCTCAATTACCGCCTTAATCTGCACCAGTTTCTTAGGAGTCCTTGCGGGCGGCAGTATGGCGCAGTTATTCCCCGCTAAGATATTAAAAGCGATAGCGGCCATTGGTTTTGCGCTGCTTGCTGTCCGGCTGCTTTGGCCAGATTCAGATTGATAATTGGGTTTGCGGCAAAAAGCTTTTCCTGGGGGCAGGGTGTGGGGTGTGGGGTGTAGGGTGTAGGGTGTGGGGTGTCGGAAGAATAAATACAAATAATCTCCTGCCTCCTGTCTCCTGTCTCCTGTCTCCTATCTCCTGTCTCCCGACTCCTGTCTTCTGTCTCCCGACTCCTGATAGCTAAAAAACTGAGGCAAATTCCAGAAAAATCATTAATTTTTGGGAAAAAAGTAGCAAAAATTACAAAAAACGTCCAAAAAGTAGCGAAAGTTACAAAAAATCTGCTAACCTAGCCGTAATATCACACAGATATTCGTAGAAAGATTCCCGAAAATCTCCTCAGCAAAAACATCCGTGTGAAGTAGCTAATATTGTCAGCGAGGTTAGTTCAAGATCATCATGTCAAATTTAGGACGACGTAAATTTCTCCTGTACGGTTCTGCCGCTCTGGGAACCAGTATTCTGTTAAAAGCTTGCGGTGGCAATCAAAGCCAAACCCCCACGGCTAGTCCTAGCCCAGCTGCTAGTCCCGCCCCAGCCTCTGGAGAGACAATTAAGGTGGGTATTCTGCACTCCCTCAGTGGCACCATGGCCATCAGTGAAACCAGCGTAGTCGATGCGGAAAAACTGGCGATCGAGGAAATCAATGCCGCCGGTGGTGTTCTTGGTAAACAGATCGAGGCAGTGGTGGAAGATGGCGCTTCCGATTGGCCAACTTTTACCGAAAAAGCCACCAAACTGATCGATCAGGACAAAGTTGTGACTGTCTTCGGTTGTTGGACTTCCGCCAGTCGTCAGGCAGTTTTACCCGTGTTTGAAGCCAAAAACCATATGCTCTGGTATCCCGTCCAGTACGAGGGTCAAGAGTGTTCTAGAAATATCTTTTACACTGGTGCTGCCCCCAACCAACAGATCGAGCCGGCAGTGACTTGGTTGCTGGAAAATAAAGGGAAAAAATTCTTCCTCGTCGGTTCCGACTACGTTTTTCCCCGCACTGCCAACACGATTATTAAAGAGCAGTTAAAGGCGAAAGGCGGCGAAACCGTGGGCGAAGACTATCTACCCCTAGGTAACACGGAAGTTACCCCGATTATCACCAAAATTAAGCAAGCTTTACCCGATGGCGGCGTTATTTTCAACACCCTCAACGGTGACAGTAACGTGGCTTTCTTTAAACAACTGCAAGCGGCCGGTTTAACTCCCGATAAATATCCGGTCATGTCGGTGAGTGTTGCCGAGGAAGAAGTTAAACAAATCGGTAAGGAATATCTCCTCGGTCAATACGCTTGCTGGAACTATTTCCAAACCGTAGATACCCCCGCTAACAAAAAATTTGTTGCGGCTTTTCGAGCTAAATATGGTGAGGATCGCGTGACCAATGACCCCATGGAAGCGGCCTACATCATGGTCTATCTCTGGAAGCAAGCGGTGGAACAAGCGGCAACCGCCGATGATCTCGACAAAGTTCGCGCCGCAGCCGTAGGACAGAAATTCGATGCTCCCGAAGGACCAGTGGAAATGTTCCCCAATCATCATATCTCCAAAACCGTCCGCATTGGTCAGGTGAGAGATGATGGTCTATTTGACATTGTTTGGTCAACTCCGGGGGTAGTGGATCCGCAACCTTGGAACCAATTTGTCCCCGAAACTAAGGGCTTTGCCTGTGACTGGACGGATCCGGCTAAGGGCGGTAAGTTCAAAATGGAAAAATCCTAGTTTTAGGAGTTTTTTCAGACAATAACGAGAGTGAGGTGAGCATTACTGCTCACCCCACTTTTTAAAGCTTAAAAATGCACGGGAATAACGAAAAGTGTCAGCATTATTGGAAGGATTGTTTAATGGTATTAGCATCGGTTCTGTGCTATTGCTGGCCGCTTTAGGACTAGCGATTGTCTTTGGACTGATGGGGGTAATTAATCTCGCTCACGGTGAGTTAATGATGTTAGGGGCCTACAGTACTTTTGTGGTGCAAAATGTCTTTAAAGGTTTCGGTTCTCCCCTCTTTGATACTTATGTTTTATTCGCCCTACCGATCGCTTTTTTAGTGTCGGGATTGGCGGGATTATTATTAGAAAGGGGGGTGATTAGGTTCCTCTACGGCAGACCCCTAGAAACGCTGCTGGCCACTTGGGGAGTCAGCTTAATTCTGCAGCAATTTGTCAGAAGTGTCAACGGGTTATTAGTAATTAGTTTAATAGTTTTCTGTCTGTTATTTTTTGGGGCGATGACGGTGTTAAGTCGTCGCCTAGATTGGGAGAGAATTCGCAATTTAACTATTGGTATCACCCTGCCTTTATCCCTAGCTATCGCTGGATTATTAGGCTATCTTTTATCTTTTAATCCGGTTCTCGCTCGACCCTGGTTTAGTGCCAGAAACGTCGATGTCACGGCTCCTGCTTGGTTACGGGGAGGTTTACCTTTACCCGGTTTTCAAATGCCCTACACCCGTCTATTTATTATCATTTTAACTGCCCTTTGTTTGTTAGGGACTTATTGGTTTTTAAATAAATCTTCTTGGGGTTTACGCATTCGTGCCGTCACCCAAAATCGCCAGATGAGTGCCTGTTTAGGCATTCCGACAAATCAAGTGGATGCTTTGACTTTTGCCCTCGGTTCGGGATTAGCTGGAGTTGCCGGTTGTGCGATTAGTTTTTTGGGTTCCGTCGGTCCAAATGTGGGACAAAATTATATCGTTGATACCTTCATGGTGGTGGTGGTGGGGGGAGTGGGTAATCTCCTAGGAACTATTATCGCAGCCATGGCCATCGGTGTGGCTAATTATTTAATTGGTTCGGGAACTTTTGCTCTGATTTTTGGTTCCGTAGAAGCACTAAAACCCCTAACGGATTTCTTCACCTTTTTCTCCACCACTAGCATGGCAAAAGTGATGATTTTTGCTTTAATTATTGCTTTCTTGCAATTCAAACCTGCGGGAATTTTCCCTCCTAAAGGACGTACTGCCGAGTTATAGATTATGATTACCGAAACCATCACTAGAAACGAATCCCGACAACGGGAAAAGAAAAAGTTAATCACGGAAATCGCTGTTATTGTTAGTTTAGTGGTCATCTTTGCGGTGTTGCTGCCCTTAGCTTTGTCGGCTTTCCGCTTGCGTTTATTGGGGCGATTTCTTTCCCTCGCTATTGTCGCTTTGGGGATAGATTTAATCTGGGGTTATACTGGTTTATTAAGTCTCGGTCATGGTATCTTTTTCGCCCTAGGTGGTTACGCTTTGGCCATGTACCTAAATCTTCAGTTACCCCCCGGACAAATGCCCGAATTTTTTACTCTCTACGGGGTGACAGAATTACCTTTTATTTGGCAACCTTTTTATTCCCTAACTTTGACAATTCTAGCCCTAATTATCGTACCAGCGATCGTGGCGGGATTATTAGGTTATTTAATCTTCCGCAACCGCATTAAAGGGGTTTATTTCTCGATTTTGACCCAAGCGGCTTTACTGGTATTTTTTAACTTTTTTAACGGTCAACAAAAGTTAATTAACGGCACTAATGGCTTAAAAACCGATACCCAAACAATTTTCGGGTTGCTGGTGGGTTCCGATGCCGTTCAAGTGGCCTTTTATTTACTCACAATTGTCTGTTTACTGGCTATTTATCTGCTCTGTCGTTGGTTAACTACGGGCAGATTTGGGCGCTTGTTAGTCGCCATTCGCGATGATGAGGTGCGTGTCCGTTTTTCTGGTTATGATCCTACTTGGTTTAAGGTGTTAGTTTTTGCCATTTCTGGGGCGATTGCTGGTGTTGCCGGCGCTCTTTATACCGTGCAAACGGGAATTATCACCCCTAACTCTATGGATGTGGCTTTTTCCATTGAAATGGTGATTTGGGTGGCTGTGGGGGGACGTGCTACCCTTGTGGGGGCAGTTGTCGGTACTTTATTAGTACGCCTAGCCCAAACTTTTTTAAGCGAACAATTTCCGGAAGTCTGGGTATTTTTCCAAGGGGCCCTATTCCTAATTGTGGTGACAGTGCTTCCCGATGGTCTTCTCGGTGGAATTAAACGTTTGCTGACTCATTTTGGTTTCCGCAAAACTTTAATTACCTATCCTAGTATTGAGGAAGCTCCGGAAGTGCAACTGGAAAGAGAAGAATTAGAGCATAAGTGATCTTAGCTATCAGTTATCAGTTATCAGTTATCAGTTATCAGATGTGAGTTTTCAGTTCACTGATTACTGCTGACTGTTCACTGAAAATACTTCCCAATTCCCTCTTAGAAATTATGACTGGAAAAATCTTAGAAATCGAGAATCTTACCGTTAGTTTTGGGGGTTTTAAAGCTCTCAATAATCTTAATTTCAGTATGGATACGGGAGAATTGCGGGTGATTATCGGTCCCAATGGTGCGGGAAAAACCACTTTTTTAGATGTGATTACGGGGAAAGTGCAACCCACCATCGGACGGGTATTATTTAAAGGTCGAGATCTCCGCAAAATTCCTGAATATGCGATCGCTCGTTTGGGTATTGGTCGCAAATTTCAAACTCCTAGGGTATATTTAAATCTAACTGTCCGAGAAAATCTCGATTTAGTTAGTAATCGCAATAAAAATGTTTTCTCAACTCTTTTCGGTCGTCCTCCCCTAGAAGATAGCAGAAAAGTTATTGGTTTATTGGAAACTATCGGGTTAACTGCTAAAGCTGATTTACCCGCTTCTTTACTTTCCCACGGCGAAAAACAACGCTTAGAAATTGGTCAATTAGTGGCCCAGTCACCAGATTTACTGCTAGTAGATGAACCCGTAGCAGGATTAACCGATGAGGAAACGGAAAACGTGGGTAATTTGTTATTAAATCTAGCGGAAAGTCATTCAATTATTGTCATTGAACACGATATGGAATTTGTCCGGCAAATTGCCCGCAAAGTCACGGTTTTACACCAAGGAACTGTTCTATGTGAGGGGAATATGGAGCAAATTCAAAATGATCCGAAAGTTATTGAAGTTTATCTAGGTTCCTCGGAAGAATAAAAAGTCAAAGGATTAAAATTAGTTAAAAAGGGTTGACAATGTTACACATATCTGATCTCAATGTTTACTACGGAGAAAGTCATATTTTAAGAGATGTTGACCTTAACATTAATGCGGGAGAAATGGTCTGTTTAATTGGACGTAATGGCGTGGGTAAAACTACCCTATTAAAAACCTTGATGGGTATCTTAAAACCGCGAGCGGGAACAATTAATTATGAGCAAGAAAACCTGATTAATAAAACCTCAGATCAAAGAGCCAGATTAGGACTGGGTTATGTGCCGCAGGGTAGGGATATTATTCCCCGTTTAACGGTAAAAGAGAATTTAATTCTCGGTTTGGAAGCTTTACCCACAAAAAGAAAAAATGCCACAATTCCCGAAGAAATCTTCGATTTGTTTCCCGTTTTAAAAACCATGTTATCGCGGATGGGAGGAGATTTAAGCGGTGGACAACAACAGCAATTAGCCATCGCTCGCGCTTTAGTGGGGGAACCAAAATTATTAATTTTAGATGAACCCACGGAAGGAATTCAACCGTCAATTATTCTCGAAATTGAAGCGGCGGTACGGCGCATTGTTGCCAGCAAAGGAATCGCCGTTTTATTAGTAGAACAACACCTGCATTTTGTCCGCCAAGCTGATCGATATTACGCCATGCAGAAAGGGGGAATTGTTGCTTCCGGTTTCACGAGCGAATTAAGTCAAGAAGTCATTCAGCGATTTTTGGCGGTTTAAACTTAACTTTTTCCTTGATAAGTAGGTAGGCGTTAAAAATTATCAGACACCCCCCTTATCAAGGGGGGATTAAGGGGGGATCGGCACCCCCCTTATCAAGGGATATCCCCCCGCCTATCGGCACCCCCCTTATCAAGGGGGGCAGGGGGGATCAAAGACAAAATCTATCTTCAATTTAATTATAACCACTTACTTATATGACTCAAATAGTCGTAATTGGTGGCGGGGCAGCGGGATTTTTTGGCGCAATTAAAGCGGCAGAATCTAACCCAAAAGCTGGCGTTACTATCCTAGAAGCGGCAAAAGAACCTCTGGCGAAAGTGCGGATTTCGGGAGGGGGACGCTGTAATGTCACCCATCATTGTTTTGATGTTTCCCAATTGGTTAATTATTATCCTCACGGTGGCAAAGCACTACGGGGAGCTTTTAGTCGGTTTCAACCCCAAGATACTATTAAATGGTTTGAATTGCGGGGGGTAAAACTAAAAACAGAAGCGGATGGGCGAATGTTTCCCAGCACCGATAATTCTGAAACTATTCTTAATTGTCTGCGGGAAAGTGCGACTTTTGCTGGGGTTAATTTAAGGCTAAATTCCCCAGTTAAATCGGTAAAAAAACAGGAAGAAAGTTTTTTGATTGAATTAAAAAGAGAGGAGCAAATTAGGGCAGATAAGCTTTTAATTGCTACGGGAAGTAGTCCTTTTGGTTATCGCACCGCTCAAGATTTAGGTCATTCTCTAGTCTCTCCTGTCCCTTCTTTATTTACCTTTCAAATTGCCGATCCTCGTCTGCAAGATTTGTTAGGGGTTGCTGTGGATAAAGTGCGAGTTCGTCTTGGGGGAAGCAAATTAGAACAAATCGGACCCTTGTTAATTACCCATTGGGGAGTCAGTGGACCGGCTATTTTAAAACTTTCTGCTTGGGGGGCGCGGTTACTTCACGAGCATCATTACCGAATGCCTTTAATCATTAATTGGTTGGGGGATTATCATCCTGAAAAATTGCGAGAAATTATCTTACAAACTAAAAGTGAATATCCCAAAAGAAAACTTTTTAATTATTGTCCCTTTGAACAGTTACCTAAGCGTCTTTGGCAGAGTTTATTAAGTTACTTGACTGTTAACTCGGAAACTCCCTGGGCCGAATTATCTAAAAATACTCTCAATCGATTAATGATTGAATTACAGCAAGGGGAATATCAAATCAAAGGAAAAGGGGTGTTTAAGGAGGAATTTGTCACCTCTGGGGGAGTGAATCTTCAGGAAGTGGATTTTAAAACTATGGAAAGCAAAATCTGTCCGGGGTTATATTTTGCCGGGGAGGTACTAGATATCGATGGAGTCACGGGGGGATTTAATTTTCAAAGCGCTTGGACCACTGGTTATCTCGCCGGACAAGCCATGGGCAATAGAAGGGTGTAGGAAGCACCGGAGAGGGGGAAGTGGGGAAGTGGGGAAGTGGGGAAGTGGGGAGCCTTTTTTCAGTAAACAGTAAACAGTGAACTGAAAACTCACATCTGACAACAAGGGACGAATCTAAGACCTAATTGGTTAAGCTAAAAGCTTTGATGTGCTTAGTTTCTAACCTTCTTTTTAGGTAGGAGAATTGTCAGATTCTGTCTTTTGCCTCTTGCCTGTTGCCTCTTGCCTCTGAATACTGACTCCTGAATACTGCCTTCGTTAAAACCGATTCCTTGATGCTGTTATTCCCAAATTGGACCGGCTGCAATGATTTCTTGGGAGGCCGTGGTAAATTGACGGAAATTTTCCACGAAACGATGGGCTAATTCTCGCGCCTGTAGGTCGTAGGATTCGCCATCTTGCCATGCTTGTCGCGGGTCGAGGATTTTTTTGGGAACTCCTGGGACAATTTCGGGGACGAGAACTTGAAAGATGGGATGAGGATGGAAAACGACTTCCTCTAAATCGCCATTTAAAGCGGCGGAAACCATAGCGCGGGTGTGTTTGATCGAAATGCGATCGCCGACTCCGTAGGGACCGCCGGACCAACCGGTATTAATCAGATAAACGGAGGTTTCGGGGTGTTGTTCTAAACGTTGCCCTAACATTTGGGCATAGACGAGGGGTGACAGAGGGAAGAAACATTGACCGAAACAACTGGAAAAAGTCACCTGTGGGGCGGTGATTCCCCGTTCCGTTCCCGCTAATTTGCTAGTATAGCCGGAGAGGAAATGATACATCGCCTGGTTCGTGGTTAATTTGGCGATTGGTGGCAGTACCCCAAAAGCATCGGCAGTTAAGAAGATAATAGTTTTCGGGTGGGTTCCCATGCCAGATACGGCACAATTAGGGATATAACGCAGGGGATAGGCGGCGCGGGTGTTTTCGGTCAAACGTCCATCATCGTAGTCGGGAAGGCGATTATCGGGGGAAAGGATCACGTTTTCGAGAATAGTGCCAAATTGAATCGCTGCCCAGATTTGGGGTTCGTATTCGGCACTTAAACGGATGGTTTTAGCGTAACAACCGCCTTCAAAGTTAAAAATGCCGTCTTCTGACCAACCGTGTTCATCATCACCGATGAGGCTGCGTTTAGGATCGGCGGAAAGGGTGGTTTTACCCGTACCGGAGAGACCGAAAAAGAGGGCTGTATGACCGTGTTTATCCATGTTAGCGGCACCGTGCATCGGTAAAACCCCTTGTTTGGTCATCAGGTAGTTCATCATCGAGAAGACGGATTTTTTGATTTCGCCAGCGTAGCGAGTGCCACCGATGAGAACGATTTTTTTGGCCAGGTTGAGGACGATAAAGGCTTCGCTGTTCAGGTCGTCATCTTCGGGATCTCCCTGTAACCCCGGCAGGGCAATCACGGTAAAATCAGTTTGATGGGCAGCTAGTTCGACCGCACTGGGCCGGAGGAATAACTGATGGGCAAAGAGGTTATGATAGGCGATTTCGGTGACAACGCGCACGCCAAAGCGACAATTAGGATCGGACCCGACGTAACCATCGAAGATATATAGGTCTTTTCCCTGCACATAGGCGAGGACTTTTCGGTATAACTGCTGGAATTTTTCCTCGCTAATCGGGGCATTATGCTGATTCCAGTCGATTTCCTTTTCGCTATTGGCTTCTTTGACAATGAATTTATCTTTGGGGGAACGACCGGTATATTTACCCGTTTCCACCACTAAAGCCCCATTATCGGCTAAAACGCCCTCATGACGTTCGATCGCCTGTTCGACTAATTGCGGTACGGAAAGATTGCGATAAACGCGACCGAGATTTTTCATGCCTAGGTTTTCGAGGCCGTAGGTGGGATGAATTTGATTTTCTAATTCGTAGTAGAAATTGACGTTCTCCACGCGATCGGGCAAGGGACAAGAGATACTATCATTGGTCAGCGTGTGTAGAGTCGGCATAACCCCAATTCTCCTGATAATTTAGTTGTCGGTTTAGAGCTAAGTTCCAGGTCTCTGATTAGTGCAGTTATAGAAACTAGAAAAACTCCGTTCTCTGTCTTTTTTCACTCCCAGACACCTAAGAAGCTATATTGATTAGTTTATTTGACGATATTTGCCTGATTAATCTGGTCTTTTGCTGTCGGTAAAGCCAATCTTAGAGCGGTAATTCAGGATTATTTGCCTATTTACCCGTCATCTCCCAGTCAGGGTTTTTACCTTTTCCCTCTTGCCGATCTAACTGCTTTTTCTAGATATTTTTAGTCTAGCTGTACAATAGGATACAGACGATGTTTTTTTTACAAAAATTAACAGCTAAACAAAATTGGTCAGCTAATCTAGCAGTTAAGCTGCCCGCGAATTTAAATTGCTTGTTGAGATGAGGCAACAGGCAACAGGCAACAGTAAAGGGATTTGGGTAGATTTAGCCAATCTCAAGGATAGGCGGTTAAAATGCGTCTTAGCCTATCTTCATGGTGGGGTAGGAAGTCTCTGGTTTTGGGCAACGTCAGAACAATAGCTGGTCGTCCGGAGATGATGCCAAGGCTCCTAAACGTGGTTAAATCGGTTTTGCCGCTAATAAAAAAAGTCGATTGACACAGGGCAAGTTAGCGGCCAAAATTAACTCTATTAGCCGTTGGCAAGCTCTAGAATTGATTGTGTAAGTAGTCGGACATAAATTCTGTTGTCTATCTTAAGAAATGTAAATTGCCGCAATTCTTACTGACGACCGACTCCTGACTCCTTACCCCACAGTTAACTTTACTTTTGTCCAACTACTTAACAGGTTAATTAAGTCTAGCTCGATCTCGAAAAAAAACAACTAATATTGACATCCTCACCGCCGTAAACGGACGGTGATTCCCAAACCTCACGATTTAGGTTTCTGCTTCTGTCCCGAAGGATTTTTCGCACCTGCCTTAACAGATTTACTCTGTTCTGGTCTT
>NZ_SFBZ01000279.1:0-5131 GCF_007095495.1 Microcystis sp. M_QC_C_20170808_M9Col
GTAGTCGTGCAAAATTAATTTCCTAGTCGAGACTCCGAGACTCCGAGACTCCGAGACTCCGAGACTCCGAGACTCCGAGACTCCGAGACAGCTATTAGGGATCGGATTTGAGTTTTCAGTTCACTGTTTCCTCACACCAGAAGTCTGACGGAGTAGTGGCTTAGATGTGTAATTAATTTTGCTTAGGTACTTAGCTGACGGCTGACATTTAATAAAAATAAGGGGGTTTATTTGCCGATAATTCGCTGTGGTAATCGAGAATTTAGAGATATTCAAGGGATTGTTTTTGATAAGGACGGTACGCTAGAGGATTCGCGGGCTTTCTGGTACGATCGAGCTATAGCCCGGATACAAGCCATTGAATCGCAAATCCCTGGTTTAGAGTCTTTATTAACTAAAACTTTCGGTATTGGGGCAAATAGTCTCAATCCTGCTGGTTTAATGGCAGTGGGCAGCCGCAGAGATAATCATATCGCAGCTGCCGGTTGTATTGCTTCCACCGGCCGGGATTGGTTAACGGCAATGGCGATCGCCAAGGCGGCCTTTCAAGCGGCCGATGAAAAGGTTCCCCCCCGCTTAAATCCCCTCTATCCCCACTGTTTAGAGGTAATTCGTTATCTGCACGCGGCCGGTTTACAATTGGCGATTCTTTCCTCCGATACCACAGCACGAGTGGAGCAATTTGTCAAGGAAAATCACCTATTAAATTATATTAAAATTGCCCAGGGCTGCGATCGAGGTTTAAGTAAACCGGATCCCCTATTATTGCAAGAAACCTGTCAAGCTTTGGGGACCGCAGTGGACAAAACCCTGATGGTGGGGGACACTAGGGCCGATTGGGAAATGGCTAAACAGGCAAAATCAGCAGCAGCGATCGCAATTAGTTGGCAACCGGAAACCCATCAAGATTTACAATTAGCTGATGTGGTGATTAGAGAACTTACTGCCATCTCGGTTATCAGTTATCAGTTATGATTTTAGCTGTCAGGAGACTCCGAGACAGGTTTTAGGTGTTGGGGTTTTGGGGTTTTAGTTCAATTTCCCCACTTCCCCATTTCCCCACTTCCCCACTTCCCCTCCCCATTTCCCCATTTCCCCATTTCCCCACCTCCCCATTTCCCCATTTCCCCACTTCCCCACTTCCCCACCTCCCCACTTCCCAATTCATAATTCCCTCTATGCTAACAATTGCCTTACCGAAGGGTGCTTTACTAAACGAAAGTATCCAAATATTTCAGAAAATTGGCTTAGATTTTAGTGCCTTTCTTGACTCAAAAAATCGCCAATTACAGATTACCGACCCCACTAATCAAGCGAAAGCGTTATTAGTCAGAGCAACAGATGTACCAGTTTATGTAGAATACGGTCAGGCACAATTAGGCATCGCCGGTTATGATGTTTTATTGGAAAAATCTCCTGATGTGGCTAATTTAATTGACCTAAAATTTGGTTACTGTCGGATGTCGGTAGCTGTCCCTGCTGATAGTCCCTATCAAAGTCCCTTAGATATTCCCCATCACGGTAAAGTTGCCTCAAAATTTGTCAATTGTGCTAAGGATTATTTTCGTCGTTTAGATATTCCCGTCGAGATTATACCTCTCTATGGTTCCGTAGAATTAGGCCCGATTACGGGGATGTCAGAAGCGATAGTTGACCTAGTTTCTACCGGTCGAACTTTACGGGAAAATGGTTTAGTAGAAATTGACGAATTATTTGCTAGTAGCGCTCGATTAATCGCCCATCCCCTCAGCTATCGACTAGACCGCAATCAGATTTATAACTGGGTAGAAAAGCTCAGAGAAGCAACTACATCAATGGCAAAAGTTTAAGTAAAATATAGGTTAGTTTGGGGCAGTATTTCCCGCTAACCTAATTGTTTTAATAGCAAACCAATAAGCGCACCAGCAAGAATTAACCAAGTAGAATTAACCTGAAAACGTAGTAAAAGAATAGCGGAGATAAGAGATAGAATGATAGCCAATAAATTAAAAGGTAAATTCCCGTAGGGTTGTAACCAAGTAGCTAGGGCTAAATTAAAAATAACTGCTACCATTAAAGCCACAGCACTAGCATTAATCGCATCTAAAAAAGCCCCTGCCCAAACCGATTCTCTCAGCTTAGGAATAAGAGGATTAAGTAATAAAACAAAGATAAAAGAAGGAAAAAAAATCGCTAGAGTTGCCACAATTGCCCCCGATACTCCTAATATTTGATAACCGATAAAAGTGGCTGTAGATAACACTGGACCGGGGGTAAATTGACCCACAGCAATAGCATCTAATAATTGTTGCTGGGTTAACCATCCTTTCCCCTGCACTAAATCCCCTTCTAAAAAGGCAACTAACACATAACCACTACCAAATAAAACACTACCCACCTTGAGGAAAAATAGCCCTAATCCTGTTAATGTCGGTGGGATGTTGCTAGGAGCAGCAACCGCCGTCGCACCGCCTATTCCTGCCACAATCAGGGGGAAAGTAGCGAATTTTTTTAGGATAAACATCCCGATAATTCCGCCTAACAGTAAAGCGATAATTTCATTTAAACCTAAAATTAATAATCCGATAACTCCCAATCCGATGAACAGTAATTGACGGGTTTTCAGTGCCTTTTTACCTAAGCGCCAGAGTGCCTGAAAAATCACCGCAATTACTACCGGTTTAATGCCGGCAAAAATCGGGGCCACATCGGGTAAAGTCCCGTAGGTAGTATAAATCCAAGCTAGAAAACCCGTAATTAACACCGCAGGAGTAATAAAACAAACCCCCGTGATTATTAAACCCGCTAAACCCCCAAAAATATAACCGATATGAATGGCCATTTCCGTGGAATTAGGACCAGGAATCAGATTAGTGGCCCCCACCAAATCGAGAAATCGCTCCTTAGTCATCCAACCGCGACGCTTAACCACTTCTTCCTCCATTAAAGCGATATGGGCAGCTGGACCACCAAAACCGATAATGCCGATTTTGAGAAATAAAAGGGCAAGTTGCGAGAGATTGGGAGGCGATGAAGTCAGCATTTTCTGATTACCAATAGTTTTTCTAGAATTAAGTTTATATCCAAAAGAATAGGCTTAAGCTAAATTCTTAGCTAGATCTCGTCAATGCCGAAATTTCATAATTGCAAAAGTGTTTTACACAAACTCAATCATAAATATTTAAGGCTCCCGGTCAAGTAAATTTGATACAAAAAAAGTTAAGAAAACTTTATAAATAATATTGATTAGTTTATTTATAATAGACCCCATTAATACCAACTGAAACCAGAATAAACCCTAGACAATAATCAATTATCACAATCGATGTTAATCTATGCAAAAAAACTCTATGGACAGCTTGCCGCCCAAGACTAACCAGTTTTCAGATACCCAAGAGCCGGCAGCGAGTCCACCTCAGCACCAAGCGGTGCCGGTCAATTATGAGTACAGCCTCAATCTGCCGGAATTACTCAACCAGCTTGACCTCTCAGTGTTGATTTCCACCTACCAAGCGGGACGAGTGGCCAGCATTGGCACTTATCAAGGACAAATACGGGTGAGTTTCGCCCATTTTGACCAAGCGATGGGTTTAACCCGAACTGCTACCGGAATTGCTGTGGGCGCTCGTCAGGCAATTTGGAATTTACCCGCTAATCGAGAGATTGCCCCCCAGATTAAACCGGAAGGGGAACAGGATATCGCCTTTTTGGCCCGCTCCTCTCACCTCACCGGCCCGATTATGGGTCATGATTTGGCCTTTGGCAGTAATCGCCTTTGGGTGGTCAATACCCTGTTTAACTGTCTGGCAACTATCGAAGGAAATTGGAGTTTTCTACCCCAGTGGAAACCGCCTTTTATTACCGAGTTAGTCCCCGGAGACCGCTGCCACCTCAATGGCTTGGCTATGGCTGAAAATAGCGGCACTCCCGTATATGTGACGGCATTGGGGGAAACCAACCAGGAAAGCCTCTGGCGAGAGAATAAGGCCCAGGGCGGATGCTTGATTGATGTGGCTAGGGGAGAGGTGATTTTGCGGGGTTTAGCTATGCCCCATTCTCCCCGTCTTTACCAGGGTAATCTCTATTTCCTCAATTCCGGTTATGGAACCTTGAACCGTTGGCATCCCCAAACTGGTAGCACGGAAATCGTGGCGGAATTGCCCGGTTTTACCCGGGGTTTAGACTGTTGGGAAGGTCACGCCTTTGTCGGGTTGTCCCAAATCCGGGAAACTGCGATTTTTGGCGGTTTACCCCTGGATGAGCGGCGTAATCAATTGCGGTGCGGGTTGGCTATTGTCAACCTAGCTACCAGTCAACTGGTGGCAACTTTTTGGTTCAATAGCGGCGTGGAGGAGGTTTTTGCCGTCTCTGTCCTGCCGGGCTACCGCAACCCGGCGCTAATTGGACCGGATACCGACCTCGACGGCACTCAATCCGTCTGGATGGTGCCTTCTTTAATTGTTTAATTTTTACTCTTTATTCAGGAAAAAATCATGTCAACTCCTTTTTTGGTTAAAGATATCTTCCCTGGTTTATCTGGTTCCTTCCCCGGCTATCCGACGGCATTATATAGTTTTACCAATAAATGTCAGAACAAAGATGTAGATGTAGGTTGCTCTAATGGGAAGTTTTGTGACGACAAGTAGCATTGATGATATTTATGGGGAATAATAGATTTAGATGAGTGCCTAACTTTCCAATTGGTAGCGACTCGCCATGAACCAAACAACCGCCAATTATGATGAACCCTGGAAAGAAGCATTAAGCGAGTATTTTGAAGCGTTTTTATACTTCTTTTTTCCCGAAGTTCACCAACTAATCAGTTATCAGTTATCAGTTATCAGTTATCAGTGACTAATTGGAAGCAAGTAACAATCCCTTTGCTATAATAGTCATGGCACACCTGAAAACAAAAGCGACTATTGGGAAGCTGCCACAACGGGAACAGTGGAAATGGAAGTTAATCAGGGGATTATATGAAAAGGAGTTCGAGAGGGAACAGATAATTAAACTGTTTGAAATCATCGACAATCTGATGACTTTATCCCCTGAATTGCAGTCAAGTTTAGAGAGTAAAATCAAACAATTTGAGGAGGAAAGAACCATGCCTTTAATGAGTAATATGGAGTTACGAGGGATAGAACGCGGTAAG